>JAUWQN010000065.1 GCA_030611045.1 Methanosarcinales archaeon | reverse complement strand
GAAGATTGCACCTCCCTGCACCGTACCAGCACTATTAAGGTGGTTTTCATTTATTTCAAGCATTGCTCGTGCTCTACCTTCTGAGAGCTCTAACAGTTTAATCCCCGTCCACCCAGCATAATTATCCTTCTTAAAATACTCTTCTATCGTAGTCATTACAACTTCTTACATAGCTATTGAATAGTTAAATAAGTTTGTATTTCGGTGCTCATTATATTCCGTCTCTTCTCTTTGCTTACCTCCGCCGCTACGCCTCTTCATCGGCGTCTTATCTGCTTGCTCTCTTGCTCGCTAAAATTGCTCCATTTATATCAACTTCGCTCTATAGCTTCGTAGATTTTTTTATAGAACGTTTTATTAAAAAGTCCTCTTCATTCTGAAATTCAAATTTTAGCAGCCTTAACGAGTTCCATACCCTTCTCTGTCAGCGCATACAGCTTCACACTCATGCATTCTCCAGACACACCGCAGGTATTATTACCCATTGGACAGCTTGCACACCCTTTTTCACTCAGTTTGCAAAGATAACCAGCACGAGCCAGGAACTCTATTCTCGCCATTAACATGGATTTTCTCATGTCCAATTCGTTAGCAAGCTCTTCTAACGTGCATACGCCCTCTATTCCACATAAAATTGCCTCCGTTGTCGCCATTTTATTTCATCTTCCTTCGACTTTGGTTTCACTGAAGAAGAGCTCTTCTTCGGAAAAACTTAGAAATTTGTCTCCGACTTCCCTCTCCCTCGCTTCAAATCTCGCTTGCTCTTCCACTGTCGCTTCCCGCGGAATTCCGAACTCCACTATTCCCCGTTGCTCGAAGAAACCTTCGGGAAATATCTCAGGCCTCGCCTGAACTCGAATTGCAGCCCCTGTGGATTTCCGGGTAAATGTGAATGTGTAATTCTGCAACATGAGGTTTTTGACGTCTGTTCCTTCAGGTATGCAAAGCTCGAATTCTCCTCCCGCATTTGACAAAGGTTCTATTCCCAAGATATATTTGAAAGTTTGTTTAGAGCCCCTACTATGAAGCGAGCTGGTTATCTTGATGTCTGCTCTCTCTGGTATCGCATGGAACAATTTTGAAAGAGCTAGTTGTGCAGCCCTGAAAGAACTCGATACGCATATGCGCGGCTTCCCTTCCATCAGTTCCTCATGCAACTCCGCCATCTCTTCGATCGTTATTTCTTTTTTGGTTCCTTTTTCCTCTATTATAATTTGTTCCATTTTAACTCACCCATCCCGAAACCATCTCAAATCAACAAAAAATAAAAAGGGGAATATATTCTCCCCACCCACTATTGATTTTTATCTTACTTTTCCCCTGTGAGATAGAACCAGCAGTAAACCAAGTCCTACCACCAGTATCGAAAAGAATATTGCTCCACCCACAACGTCAGGCTCTTCCTCCTCTGGTTCTTCTACACCCTCAAAAAGCTCCCAGTCCGGCGAAGTCAAAAACTTATCCCTCGTCTCTTCCCACTCTGACTTGAATAGCGCTTTTTCTTCATCCGTTGCATTCTTTGCGTCAAACTTCACCTTCTTACGAAGTTCAAAGAAGTCTTCCGGGAATACTCCTTCCTTGAGTACGACTTCGAAACACTCATCCGTTGATTTTCGACAGATGTCGAACCTGTAATTATCTAAAGTATTGTCCTTTGATAGCTTCTTCAAGTTATTATTGCTCATGTTTGTTACTTCAGTCCCATCAAGCAGAATTATTTTATACTCGCCTTTCGCTTTCGTTTCTATTCCCGTTCCCGTTCCTGTTACATACCAGAAACAATCCCTGGAACCAGGAGTGGGAAGTTTACTAATTATTCTTAGGTCATCCCTCGCAGGTGTCTCCTCCCTCCACATTTCCGATATACTAAGTTTTGTTGCTCTGAACGCGCAAGCCATACACAAGCATATCTGTGGCTCTTTATTCACCTGTGATGCGTGGTATTCCGCTACATCGTCTATTGTTATCTCTATCTCTGTTCCATCATCCAAAATCACAATGGGCTCTAACTCGAACTCCGGTGGTGCTTTAGCTCCCGGCATGTGCGCATCAACGGAAATAACCGCCGCAGATAATGCCAGTAGAGACATTATCACGATTGCTACGGTTTTTGATTTTTGCACTTTCCACTTTGCATTTCTCATTTTCCCGTTTCTCCCTCCTTCAAGACATAATATACTATCACCAGCGAGAACGGTAGCAAAAACATCTCCGGGCAATACGGTGGTGCATAACTTGCTAAAAATCCTTCCAAGCTGTTGAACCACGTCTCTTCTCCTGGTATAGAACCTGCTATCCTAGACCATATTGCCATTCCCGCAACTATCCAGATCATTATGCTCGCCATCACTGCTTTCGCCAATTGATGCACCTCTCCGAAATCCTTCACACTGCTGAGATAGAAGAAACCCACAGAGATGAGTATTATCGCCTTCCACGGAAGGAACAAGGGGTCTGAAGCACCGGAAGAATCTAAAATCCCCCACGTAAACCCTTCACCCGCACTCGCTATCAGCTCCGCAACTCCAAATGCCAGCGCCACTGCACCTAAAACTGCGAAATATATGCTTCCAAATTTCTCTTCTCCTTCGTTCATTTGTTTATGCCACCCCCAGTATTATTCCTACTAAATGTATCAAGCCACCGTAAACAAAGACCATCGCTACAAGCGAAGCTAAGCTTCCAAGAAGCTCTTTCCAGTTCTCTTCCTTTATCATCAGTGCGAATGTCGCTAAGCACGGGAAATAGATACACAGCAGAATCACGGACGTGAACACCTGAAAAGTGGTCATTATCCCCTGCGCCATAAGACCGCCGAGTACTCCCACTGCCAGGTCCTTCCTCAGAAAGCCTGCTATTAGCGGCGCTACTGTTTCTGATGGCACTCCAAACCATACCATTAGCAACGGACCAAATACAGCCGCCAGCCAATCCATCGCTCCAGTCAGGTACATAAGACCAACAATTAGACACCCCAATAAGACAAAAGGAACCGCAACGAGGAGAAAACCTGATGTCCTTATCCACAGCTTTCTTCCGATATTTCTCAACGTTGGCATTTGATATGGTGGCACGTCCATTATGAGTTCTGGCGACTTCCCGGGCACGATTTTGTTAAGGATAAATCCAAAACCCAAATATCCGATGGCTAAAGTCAGGAATATCCAGCCCATCAGTTCCGGAACCAGATCTTGCATAATTCCTATCTGCGCACCACATGGAACGAATATCGCTAACAGTGTCATCATCATGAATCTTTGTTTCCTTGTTTCCAGTGGTCTCGTAGCCGTTACTCCCGGGACATTACAGCCCAAGGAAAGGAAAGTGGGCACAATCGCATAGCCGTGCAAGCCTATTTTGTGTAGCACTGTATCAACGAGAACCGCCAGTCTCGGCAAATAGCCTATATCCTCCAGTATTGCAAATATCAGATAAAACGCCAGTATTGCCCACAGGACTACGCCAAAAACAATGAACAGCCCGCTGGTAAGCACACCAAAAGCCTCAAAACAATTGTCCGAGGCTACAAGTATTCCCTCTTCCAGATGCCCCGCATCTACCATGAGGGCATAGAACGAGTTTCTTAGCCCGCCGGGAAAAACCGACTGCAGCCACGGCAACCAGTGCTCATCGAAAATCTTAACCATGAAGCCGTCAGTAAACAGGGTCCCTGCGAAATCGCAGAAAAAAGACCAGAAGCCGTATATAACCGCAATTGCAACCGGTATCCCCGTAAGCGGCTTAACCGTGAGTTCCGCAATTGCATCCTTCAATGTATGCTTATAAGCACCAAATTCCACCGTTTGCTTTGATATATTTTCTATCAAATCCCATCTCTCATCAACTGACAGCGGCACTTTCACCACCTCCTTCTTTACCTGCGCTCGCAGCCGCACTTACAGCACTTGCACTTTCTATAACCCCTTCTATTTTCACAGGTGCCGCTTCTTTGATCTTTGAAACGAGCTCCTTGAATCCTTCGCCACTTATCGCTGTCGTTGGCACTACCGGCACACCTAAAATTCGCTCCAGTTTTTCCACATCTATTCTTATATTCTTGTCCTCTGCAATGTCCCACATGTTCAATGCCACTACAACCGGATAACCGCGTTCAATGATCTCTAAAGCTAAGTAAAGACCACGTTCTACTTTCGATGCATCGAGCACGCATACAACCACGGAATCTCGGTTCTCCGCAAGCATTTTCACCGCTACTTCTTCTGCTCGGTCCTTCGGCTCTAAGGAAAAAGCTCCTGGCACGTCTATCAGCTCGACATCTTCTCCTTCTAAACGCATCCAGCCTTTCATGAAATCCACTGTCGTCCCAGGATAGTTTGACTCAAACACTTTTGCTCCCGTGAGCCGGTTGAAGAAAACGCTTTTTCCCACGTTCGGATGCCCCATCAATAAGATTTTCATTTCTCTATCCCACCTCTACGACTATTTTTTCCGCTATGCCCAAGCCCAAAGAAGTAACTGACTTGTCCACTTCTACCACCACAGGTCCTTTTATGGGCTGCTTCGTTGCCATTCTCACTTTTTTACCTTCTCGGATGCCCATACCTGCAACTTGCTTCCTTAAATTCTCCTCTATTCCCTTCACCGTTCCTTCTTCATCAAAATCCATTTCACTCAACTTCTTCTCCATTACTTTCACATCCTCCTCACGATAACTTTTTGCGCCATTCCACGCCCTATGGAAACCGTGTTTCTATCTACCTCCACAGTAACTGGTCCGTAACAGGAAATCATGCGAACCACGCTGCCCTCAAATAAACCCCTTAAGAACAACTTCTGACGAATCCCATGACCACCTTCAACAGCCATTACTCTGCCCTGCTCGCCTGGTTTCAACTGGCTTAACGGCATCGTGTTACCGTAATTATCATTTAGAAAAGACCACTTCTCCTCTGCCATTTCCTCACTCACACACTCCTCTTCCATCGTTACCTCATCTCGTCCGTTTTAGACTAAAAATACGAGAAAGATCAGAGAAGAACTCTAACCCTTCTCTCTTTTTGCTTTTCTTTTTTATTCCACTCGAACTTTCTCTGCAAGACCTCTTCCAACGGTCACCAACTGCTCTCCGATTTTCGCAAGCACGTAAGTCCCTCTCTTTGGACTTGGTGCTGGTGTCTCCTTTCTGACAAATGTTATCTCATTGCCTTCCGCTATTCCGAGCTGTTCAAATTTATCCTTAAGCGAGGTTCCGCCGATTATCTTGCTTATCTTCGCCTTCTCGCCTTCCTTCAGATAGTTTACCTGAATTGGTTGCCCCTCCTGTTCTACCAGCAGCTTTGATGCCTGACCTTCGCCCATTGGTATCTCCCCGTCGTCGATTTTGAAGACCAGAGTATCGTCAGGGAGATGGCGTAAGAACTCAACTTCGCTTCCTTTTTCTATACCGAGTTCGGAGAAATTATCTTCAAAAGTCTTTCCACCTTCTATTGTCTTTACCGTCCCTTTCTCGCCTTCCTCAAGCCTTAAAAGAGGAAGTGTTTCGCCTTTTCTCTCCACGTACACCTTATCTGCCCATCCACGAGCTATGACTGCCTCTCTTTCTCCCGCTTTTAAAGAAACGGGTCCCGCGTGCACATGCACGGGCTCAGTAGCTACCACCGTAAGCTCTGTTCCTTCTGCAATACCCAATTCCTCCAGATTCCTTTTGACCTCTAAGCCGCCGTCTATTTTCTTTACTGCTACTTTTACCTCAGATTCAACTTCGCTCAATAGTTTCATTTTTCTTTCCTATCTCTACTTTAAAGTTAGGAATACAAAAAACCTGCCCTAAAAAGATTCGGTTTTGCTAAAGGAACCTAAATAAGTTAGGGTTTGAACGAAAATCCGAATGAAATTAGCATTTTGAAAAACGTTGACGCTCTCGTAGCGAAAAAATAAAAAAAGAAAAAGGTGCGATAACCTTTCTACTCGCTCTCTTTCTGCATTTTTTCCATATGCTCCATCAGGTTGTGCATGTGCTCATCAAGATTACTTATGTGCGCACCTATTTCTTCTATATCCCTTTGCACATGTTCGATATCGTCGTGAACATGCTTCACGTCTTCACTCACATGCTTTCTGAGTTCTTTTATATCTGCCATTTTTTACCTCCGTTTATCTCATTAATTGTTAGGCACACAAATAATATCCCCTAATAAAGCTTGGTTTTGAATAAAAAGCCTAAATAAGTTAGGTTCCTGACAAAAAACCGATGATTTGTGTTACATTTTTTACCTATTTCTTATTTTACTAAGCATAATTTCCTTTGCGATTTTAGAAGCCTCCTCTTCATGATTATCATCTCCCTCCATATTTGCACATTTTTCTATGGTTTTGGCAAATGCATCAAGAGGGTCAAAACCCCACCTTCTCATCGGCTCTTCAATATCTATCCTTCCGTATTGAATTTGTGATATGCACCACGCAGTACAGCAGAGCCACCGAATCCGAAAACAATGAGGGGTTTCCTTTTCCCGCACTTATCCGAGAGTGAGCCCCAAACCACGGCAAAAATCACGTAGGCGAGCATTTCAAGTGTAAAAAACATACTCGCTTCTGTATTGCTGGCATCGAAACGGTCAATGATAAACTCTTTAATCACCGGCGCCATAAGCGTCAAACTCACCATTACTATAATAAGACAGCATGATTGCAATTTCCCTATTGAGGTCGATGCTTATTCTGTTCGACATACACTCTTGCGAGTTCTAAGAAGAGTCACCGCTTACATTCCGACCTTCGCCCACCTCGTCTTCGGGTGACCTGTTCTTGCATCGGCATTCTTTACATCGCCCATCGCATTCGCAATCGCATGACATAATTTGAAAGAAGTTGTTAGGGGTACAAATAATGTCCCCTAATAAAGCTCAGTTTTGAATAAAAATCCGAATAAAGTTAGGATTTTGATAAAAAGCTGATGATTTCGATTTTTTCCTAAAAACACTAATTAAGTTCGGTTTCCCCTATGCGTCCTAATCTTGTTAGGAATCGTTATTTATGCACCTAACGGGCATACACATCCCTATACAAAAATGAAAGGTGAGAGAAATGATTAGATTGATGAGCATGTTTTGTGTCCTGGCTTTTGCCGTCATGACCCCGTGCCATGCGCAGGCGGCCGATGATATCGTAATCGCCGACTTCGAGGGCAATGACTACGAAGACTGGAAGGCCACCGGTAATGCTTTCGGAGGCGCCCCCGTGAAGGGAACGTTAGCTATCCAGCATAGAGTCCGCGGCTTCAAGGGCAAAGGACTGGTGGACACCTACGTCGTTCGTAATGGCCGCTTCACTGACGATAACACCGGCACTCTGACTTCGCCTGAGTTCAAAATTGAGCGTGATTACATTACTT
>JAUWQN010000038.1 GCA_030611045.1 Methanosarcinales archaeon | reverse complement strand
GACCACCGATACCCCAGGGCTCCGAAAGGAGATCCGGTAGAGGGGCGTTCTGCTTGGGCAGAAGCATCTTTGTGAGAGGGTGTGGACCGGGCAGAAACGAGAATCCTGGTACTAGTAGCAGCATAGTTGGGTGTGAATCCCAACCGCCGAAGGGGCTAGGTTTCCTTGGCAATGTTCGTCAGCCAAGGGTTAGCCGGTCCTAAGATGTGTCCCAATCGGAGCACGTCAAATGGGAAGCAGGTTAATATTCCTGCGCCGTCCAGCCTATGTACTTCGAGTACACCTGACGCTTTTGGATAGATTGAGCGGTGCTGTCGCACCGTCCAAGCATCGAAGCCTATGGAGAGCCGTAATGGCGAGAAGTAGGTGAATATGTGATGGCGGAAGTCAATCGAGTCCAGGAGCCCGTGAAAAAGGCGGCTGGATGTCCGTACCGAGAACCGACACAGGTGCCCCTAGCTGAGTAGGCTCAGGCGTGTCGGGGAAATCCAGCTAAGGGAAATCGGCAAATTAGCCCCGTAACTTCGGGAGAAGGGGTGCCTGCTTTGCGAGAAGCAGGTCGCAGTGACAAGGGAAGGCTAACTGTCTAATAACAACATAAGCGACCGCAAGTCCGTAAGGATTAGTACGGTCGCTGACTCCTGCCCAGTGTGGGTATCTGAAAGCCCTTTTCAAGGGGACGAAGGACCCATAAACGGCGGGGGTAACTCTGACCCTCTTAAGGTAGCGTAGTACCTAGCCGCTTAATTGGCGGCTTGCACGAAAGAAGTAATAAGCCTTCTACTGTCCCTAGCTGGAACCCGGTGAACTTTATATCCTGGTGAAAAGTCCAGGGACCCCCAAGGGGAAGCGAAGACCCCGTGGAGCTTTACAGCAGCTTGTCGTTGGGTCACGACTTCGGATGTATAGCGTAGGTAGGAGGCAACGAAGTGTTTTCGCCAGGAAACACAGAGCCACCAATGGAACACTACCCTTCTGGAGTTGTGCCCCTTACTCGCAAGAGAACACCGGCAGGTGGGCTGTTTAGGTGGGGCGCCATACCCTTGAAAAAATATCGAGGGTGCCCTAAAGTTGACTCAGGTGGGTCAGAAATCCACCGTAGAGTGCAAGAGTAAAAGTCAGCCTGATGTGACTTCGCATAGCAGGAAGTCACGGGACGAAAGTCGGGTCTAACGAACCTTTACGGCTCTTTGGTAGGGCCTAAAGACGTCAGAAAAGCTACCCCGGGGATAACGGAGTTGTCTCCAGCGAGAGTCCATATCGACCTGGAGGTTTGCTACTTCGATGTCGGCTCTCTCCATCCTGGCTGTGCATCGGCAGCCAAGGGTAAGACTGTTCGTCTATTAAAGGAGATCGTGAGCTGGGTTTAGACCGTCGTGAGACAGGTCGGTTGCTATCTATTGGGGGTGTTGGAGGTCTGAGGGGAAGCTGCTTTTAGTACGAGAGGAACAAAGCAGCGGCGCCTCTGGTGTACCGGTTGTCCGACAGGGCATTGCCGGGCAGCTACGCGCTAGTGGATAAGAGCTGAAAGCATCTAAGCTCGAAGCCATCCCCAAAAAGAGACTTCCTTTAAGGACATCATTAGAAGAATGGTTTGATAGGGCTGGGGTGTAAGACTCGAGGTGATAAACCGAGATTTTTAGCCCGCAGCTACTAACGTCCGCATCAATAACCTCGCTGGGCCCAGATGAAATCAGAGTTGTAAGTGCGCTTTTAGCCAATAGCCAAATAGGGATTAGGGGGCAGGTAACTGCCCAATTGGATACCCCATTCCCTATTGGCTATTCCCTACTTCCCTATTGAGACTCTTTGCGCCAAGGTGGCGGAGTGGCTACGCGGTTGACTGCAGATCAGCTATACCCCGGTTCAAATCCGGGCCTTGGCTTCTCCTTGGCCTTTACCTCTCTCTATTTATGAGTTTTCTCTTGTTTGGTACAACCAAACCAGAGACCTTGTTAAACATTCAAGCCGATAAAAGTTCTAAGCAGGTCTTGATTTTAGTATGGAGTGTGGCAAACAAATTTTTAATAAAAATCCGCTCAATTAATGATTTAATGTCGAAAATATTGGCGCAGGATACTTAGAATAGGTGGCATGCGAAAGTTTTTTATGTTGCGTTACAATAGATGTATAGTAATCTAATAGTTATATTGTTTAGCTGCGGTGGAGTGGAAGAAGATGGGGATAAAAGTTTACACAACAAAAGTATGCCCGAATTGTAAAATAGTCAAGGAGTTTTTAGCTGCGGAAGGCGAAGCGTATGAGGAAGTGGATATAACGACGGCGGAAGCGCTGACTGAGTTACGAATGCAGGGCGTTTTTACGCTCGTTACGCCTGTTGTTCAGGTGGGTTCGACTTTTCTGGCGGATAATGATTTATTTAACGGCGATGAGTTGCGGAAAGAGAGGATTAAAGAAGTGATAATGGAAGAGGGAGGAACATGAAAAAAGGTTTTATTGTGGATAATGGCACGGTGCAAACCACGCTGGACGGCGTGAAATTGCGATTCCCGAAGGTGCGAACCAGCGATGGGCACATGCTGGAGTGGGATAAGGAAGCGATAGTAAAGCAGCTTCTACGTGAAACGAAATTGAGCGGTGAGTTCTATGGCAGTTCGCCGATAGACGAAGACACGGCGCGGGAGATCGCGAAGGTGGCGGCGAAGCGGATAAGAGTAATGGGAATCTCGCAGCTTTCAGGCGCGTTAGTGCGGGAAATAGTGAACCAGATTTTACTGGAAGAGTATCATAAGCAGGAGTGGCGGAATGTGTGTACGCGGGTGGGAACGCCGGTGTATGACGCGCATCTGATTGATATCGGTGAAGGATTTGAGGCGAATGAGAATGCGAATTTGCAGGATAATGCAGAGACATCACATAAGAAGAAAGCGGACAAGATTTGTAAGGAGCAATATTTGCTGCTCTTGCCGCCGAAGCTCGCGGATGCACATCTCAGTGGCGATTTGCATATCCATGATCTTGAATATTTCGGTACGCGAGGTTTTTGTCAGGACTGGGACCTTCGTTACTTCTTTTATTATGGCCTGATGCCTGACGGTTCAGGGACAAAAGCGTCGGTAGCAGGACCGGCGAAGAAAGCAGAAGTTGCCATTCTGCACGCGGTGAAGATTTTGGGCAGTGCACAGACAAACTTCGCAGGCGGTCAAGGCTTTTTCAATTTCCTTACGTTCATCGCGCCGTATTTAGAAGGGCATTCGTATGAGGAGATCGAGCAGTTGATGCAGATGTTCGTGTACGAAATGACGCAAATGCAAGTTGCACGCGGCGGTCAATTGGTATTCTCTTCTGTTCAGCTCACGCCGGGGATACCGAAGATCTGGAAGGACAAGCCGGCGGTTTATAAGGGCGTGGTATGGAATGGGGAGCACGTGCCGCTTCGAACCTACGGCGAGTTTGAGCGAGAGGTACGGTTGGCGTTCAAGGCGCTGATGAACGTTATGCTTCAGGGCGATTATTGGGGTAAGCCGTTCAACTTCCCGAAGCCGGAGATTGCGATAGAGCCTGATTTCCTTAAAGAGGATGAGGCTTTTAATAAGAAGAATCCGGATTTACCGACGTATGAAGAACTTTACGATTTAGCGTTTGAACTCACGGCAAAGTATGGTACACCGTACTTTGATAATAAGATACCGGAGTACAGAGGGGCTGGCGAAGGTGTCTCATGCTATCAGTGCTGTGCGTACAGTTTCAAGACGTCGCCTGATGATGCGGACTTCAAGGATAAGATGTATTTCAATAATGGCACGCACTTCACAATGGGCGGCTGGCAGGTAATAACGCTAAACTGTCCACGAGCGGCGTACCGGGCTGATGGCGATGATGATAAGCTGATTACGGAACTGAAACGGCTGATGGACTGCGCGGTAGAGGTATTAAAGGTAAAAAAGCGCTGGATGAAGCAGATTATTGATGGCGGGCGCATGCCCTTCGCGACACAGCGACCGAAGGATCCACATACGGGTGAGAAAGGGTCTGTGGCGGTTCATCTGGATGAGCTGGTGTATATCATCGGCGTGGTGGGCATAAATGAGATGGTTCAGTATCATTACGGCAAGCAAATGCATGAGGATAAAGGCGCTTTAAAGCTTGCGGTACGAGCAATGACGGAGATGGAGCTGTATGCGAAGGAGTTGTCGGAACGTGAAGGCATGACGATAAGTTTCTCGCGGACGCCGGCAGAGACCGTGGTGCAGCGATTCGCCGTGGCAGACATCTTACAGGAGGGATTTAGAGATAAGGCTTTGTCAGTTGTTAAGGGCGATCTTGAGCGTGCGCTCTCTCTCATACACGAGACGCGCAACCTGCCGATTTACTACACGAATGGCACGCACGTGCCGCCGAATGCTAATATCTCGCTTGCTGAACGGATAAAGATCGAGCATATCTTCTTCCCGATCGTTGATGGTGGTAATATCATGCATATATTTTTGGGTGAGGGGTATCCCGACCCGCGCGGAGTTAAAAGTTTGGCGATGAAGATCGCGGAGAATACGCAGACGGGCTATTACGCGTTTACGAAGGATATGACAGTCTGCACGGATTGCGCACACGTGACGATGGGTTTGATGGAGGAGTGTGAGAAGTGTGACTCTAAGAACCTCGATTACATATCCAGGATAACGGGGTATCTGCAGGCGGTGAGCGGCTGGAACGAGGGCAAGAAGCAGGAGTTGCTCGATCGGATGCGGTATGGTGGGAATGAGGCGAGGTGAGAGGCATAATAAACAGTGCTAATGTAACAGGTTTACTGAAAAAATCATGTTTGAGAAACACCCCCATCCAATAATTGTTTACAGAAGTCGGTAGTATGCTTTACTTCTTTTGTTAGGCGAACTTGCTGATTATAGTGTAAAACCAATTTTTTAAAAGTTTCCGTAGGGTACTCTTCATTGGGTCTAACTCGATAAATATTTCCCCCAGACACTCTGCCAAGACCGTCTTTTTCGCCATGCCAATCAGTGAAGTGAAGTATAGGTATAGGCCTCCAGAACCAAAGGCCAGACCACAAGGACTTTCTGCTACATCACCAAGAAATACTACAAACTCATCACTCATCATATGATTTGATGGTCGAGACATTCTCATTTATCCTTATTTTAAAACTAAACCACATCCACCGCCACTATTCGTTCACCAGCCTTCACCTTCATTAACCGCACACCCTGCGTGTTCCTACCTTGAACGGAAATTTTTTTCACCGCAGTCTTGGTCACCATATTGTCAGAAGTAGCAATCATCAATTCGTCATCATTTTTTACTTGCTTGATACACACTACGTTTCCGTTTCGTTCTGCACCTCTAATGCTAATCACGCCTTTGCCACCCCGGTGTGTTTCGCGATACGCATCCAGTTTCGTTCTTTTTCCATAACCTTTCTCTGTTATCGTAACGAGTCTTGAATCACTCAAACTCAAGTCCACAGCCTCTATACTTGCTATCTCATCACCAGGGTCCAATCTCATCCCCCGTACGCCAGATGCGTATCTGCCCATCTCCCGCAATTCATCTTCCTGGAACAAGATCGCCTTGCCTTTCTTCGAACTCAGGATTATACCCGTTTGCTCGCCACCGGATATTAGCGTCACATCGGCTAACACGTCGTCTTTGCGTCGATCAACCCTAACGGCGACGATGCCCGTAACGCGTATAGCCTTCAGATTCACGAGTGCGATTCTCTTTACCACGCCTCGTTTTGTAGCGAAAACGATAAACGCGTTTTCTATAGCACTATCCACATCCTCAGGTATAGCAAGAGCAGATACAATTTTTTCCTTCTCTTCTATGGCTGCGCTCAGCCCGTGAAGATTCACCAGTGGTTTCCCTTTCGCATGTCGGCTCGTTGGAATGATTTCGTAGGTCTTCACCTGGTATGCCCTGCCATATTCGGTAAGCAGAATCAGACGTTCCCTTGTAGATGCACGTATGAAATTAA
The DNA here is from genome assembly GCA_030611045.1 of Methanosarcinales archaeon. Classification (GTDB taxonomy): domain Archaea; phylum Halobacteriota; class Syntropharchaeia; order Alkanophagales; family Methanospirareceae; genus JACGMN01. The sequence goes on along the minus strand of JAUWQN010000038.1, from coordinate 9,180 downwards.
CGACAACATCGTCTTCTCTCTTATCTATCACGGCTATTCCCTTTCCACCACGCAGCTGCCCTTTGAAAATATCCGCGGATAATCGTTTCACATAATCACGCTGTGTTAAAAAGAGGATTACTTCCGCCTCTTCTATAAAATCTCGCTCGCTTAACGTCACCATCTCCTCTATATCTGTCCTTCTCGCATCGCCATACTTCTCCTTCAGCTCTATCAGTTCTTCTTTTATAACGCCAAATATGCGGGCATCACTCGCTAATATCTCCTTTAACCACGTTATTTTTGTTTCGAGCTCTGCCCGCTCGGTTTCTATTTTGTCACGCTCTAAGGCACTCAATCGCGAAAGACGCATATCCAGTATCTCTTTCGCCTGCTCCTCACTCAGCTCAAATTGCTCGATCAGAGCGGATTTAGCAGTTTTGCTATCGCTCGACGCTTTTATGAGCCTTATCACCTCATCTATGTTTGATATTGCGATGATCAAGCCCTCTAATATATGTCTTCGCTTCTCAGCACGCTCTAATTCGTAGCGCAGCCTACGGATCGTTACTTCTTTCCTGTGCTTTATGTAGCATTCAATGAGCTCCTTGAGCGTTAATACTCGTGGTTCACCATCTATGAGTGCGAGATTGATCACACCAAACGTGGTTTCCAATTGCGTGTGCTTATAAAGCTTGTTTAAAATGATAGGGGCATTAGCGCCCGTTCTCAAGGTTATGACAATCCTCATTCCCTTGCGATCTGATTCGTCTCGTAACCCTGTAATGTTGTCCACCTTGTATTTCCGGACGTATTCCGCAATCTCTTCCATCAGTTTGCTCTTGTTTACCTGATAGGGTATCTCCTTTACAATTATTTGCTCTCTTTTGGCCGTTTGTTCTATATCTACCTTTGCTCGTAGCCTTATGCTGCCTCTACCAGTCTCATACGCCCGTTTTATACCTTCATAGCCAGAAATTATTCCGCCAGTGGGAAAATCAGGAGCCGTTATTATGTGCATCAACTCACCAATACTCACGTCTGGCTCGTCTATCACTCTTATTACGCCCTCCACCACCTCAGTCAAATTATGTGGCGGCATGTTCGTAGCCATACCAACAGCAATACCAGAAGAGCCGTTTATCAAGAGGTTAGGTAACTTTGCGGGTAAAATCTGCGGCTCTTTCAGTGTATTATCAAAATTAGGGCTCCAAGCGACGGTATCTTTATCAAGGTCAATCAGCAGTTCCTCAGCTATCTTTGACAGCCTCGCTTCGGTGTATCGCATTGCAGCAGCAGAATCTCCGTCTACGCTGCCGAAATTACCCTGGCCGTCTACCAACGGGTATCGGTAAGAGAAATCCTGCGCCATTCTCACCATTGTGTCGTAAATGGCAACATCACCGTGAGGATGGAATTTACCCATGACATCTCCCACTATCCTCGCGGATTTCTTATGTGGTCTATTATGTGCGACACCAAGCTCATGCATGCCGTATAATATACGGCGATGTACCGGTTTTAGTCCATCACGAGCGTCAGGAAGCGCCCTTCCTACAATTACACTCATCGCGTAGTCTATATACGAGTTCTTCATCTCGTCTTCAACGCTGACTTCTATGATACGCTCACACTCTTCAACCTGTTCCTCGTTTAACTCACGCTCGTTATCATCAATAGCCATAGTTAGAATTATAGGGTTGAACGTAATAAAGGGTAGTGGTTATGATTGTAACTGATATATAAACAGAGTTGATGTGATGACCATAAAATAGAAGTGAGAACATGACGTTAGCAACGGAAACCGCTGCGGTAATCAGAAGGATAGGGCTGTCCAAAGCTAACCGCCTGTAAACTTTTATATGGGATAAAGGCGGTAGTATTCATTAGATATAATGTATTTGGAGGCTAAAAAATGGCCAAAACAATAGGTATAGATGTTGGAACGAGCAATTCGGCTGCGGCTGCATTGATAGGTGGTAAGTCCACGATTATACCAAGTGCTGAAGGGACAAGCATTGGCGGTAAAGCGTTCCCTTCGTATGTGGCGTTTACTAAGGATGGACAGAGACTGGTTGGCGAACCTGCGAAGAGACAAGCGGTGTCCAATCCAGAAGGCACGATAACAGCAATTAAACGGAAGATGGGAACCGATTATAAGGCGAAGGTTCATGGCAAGGAGTACACGCCGCAGCAGATAACTGCGTTTATACTTCAGAAGATAAAAAACGATGCAGAAGCATTTTTGGGCGATAAAGTTGACAAAGCGGTCTTAACAGTGCCGGCATACTTCAATGACAATCAGAGGACTGCAACGAAGGATGCAGGTCAGATTGCTGGCTTGGAAGTCGTTAGAATAATTAACGAACCCACTGCTGCAGCACTTGCTTATGGGATTGATAAAACAGAGAAGGAGCAGAAGATTTTGGTATTCGATTTCGGCGGTGGCACACTGGACGTAACGATAATGGAGTTCAGCGAAGGCGTATTCGAGGTTATATCCACGAGTGGAGACACACAACTGGGCGGAACGGATATGGATACTGCAATCGTTGATTACGTAGCAGAGCAATTCAAGAAGGAATCGGGGATAGATGTGCGGAATGATAAGATGGCGTTGCAACGGTTACGAGAGGCAGGTGAGAAAGCGAAGATAGAACTCTCTAATGTGCTCGAGACCGATATAAATTTGCCTTTCATTACTGCGGATGCATCGGGACCGAAACATCTCGTCATGAAACTTACGAGGGCGAAACTAGAGGAACTCGTGAGACCAATCGTAGAAAAATGTAAGGGCTCAGTAGAGCTGGTATTAAAGGATGCTAAACTCACCCCGAAAGACATCAACAAAATAATATTCGTTGGCGGACCGACGAGAATGCCGATTGTCCAGAAATTCGTTGAGGATTATGTGGGTGCACAAGGCGAGCGTGGTGTTGATCCGATGGAATGCGTGGCAATGGGTGCTGCAATACAAGCAGGTGTATTAACCGGAGAGGTTAAGGATGTGGTGCTTTTGGATGTCACTCCGCTTTCACTGGGCATTGAGACGCTGGGCGGAGTTTTTACAAAATTAATCGAGCGGAATACCACGATTCCCACAAAGAAGAGTGAGATTTTCTCGACTGCGGCAGATACTCAAACGAGTGTTGAGATCAACGTTCTCCAAGGTGAGCGAGAATTTGCACGGGATAACACCAGCCTGGGCAGATTTCATCTGATGGGTATTCCGCCAGCGCCACGGGGCGTGCCTCAAATTGACGTTACATTCGATATCGATTCCAATGGCATATTGGATGTCACTGCGAAGGACCTGGGTACGGGAAAGCAACAGGCGATCACGATCACTGCGTCAACCAAACTCTCGCAAAGCGAGATAGATCGGATGATGGAGGACGCAAAGCGCTTTGAGGAGGAGGATAAGAAGCGTCGTGAGATTGTTGAGACGAAGAATCAAGCAGAGAGCCTTATTTATACAACCGAAAAGTCTCTCACGGATTTGGCTGATAAAGTCACGAGTGATGAACGAACGAAAATCATGGCAATCATAGAACGACTCAGAGATACGATAAAGACCGAAGACGTCCATAAGATGCGGGTCGAGATAGAAGAACTGACACGTGCGTTCCATGACATTTCAATGCGTGCCTATCAACAAGCAGGCGCACAGTATCAGCAGCAACAAGCAGGTGGTCCACAGGAAGAACCGAAGCAGGGTCCCGTAGATGCGGAATATAAAGTGATGGATGAGGAGGAATAAAGGATCGTATAGTCCATGATGAAGGCATGATTCATGATACACGATACAAGCCTATCAGTGGCTGTTCTCTCTTCACATAATCGGGTATTTTCTGAGTGATGCATCAGTACCAGTATCAGGATCAGGGAAATAACCGCACAACTGAGACTGAGGAAGGAGTGGAGTAGTATACAAGAATGCCAAAGAAAGATTATTACGAGATACTTGGCGTTAGTAAAGGCGCTAAAGAGGCAGAGATAAAGAAAGCGTATCGGAGATTGGCGAAGCAATATCACCCTGATATTTATAAAGGTGATAAGAAAGAGGCGGAAGAGAAGTTCAAGGGGATTTCAGAGGCGTACGAAGTGCTGATTGACAAGGACAAACGTGCGAAGTACGATCAAATCGGGGAACGGGTAGTGGATGAAACCTTTGGACCTGGCGGTTTTGATTGGACTCACTTTACGCATTACCGGGACGTGGAGGACATCTTCGGGAGCGCGATATTTGAAACGTTCTTCGGCTCGGCTGCAAGTCCTGGTTTTTCAAGTCGAGGCGGAATCTTCGACACACTCTTTGGGACACGTGAGGGTATCGAGAAAACGGTTCGAGGTGCTGATGTTCGGTTGCGGCTGGACATTACGCTTGAAGAAGTAGCTCGTGGTGTGGAGAAGAAGATTGAAGTCCCGATGTCCCGCGTATGTAAGGCATGCGGAGGCTCAGGTTCTCGTTCCGGAAAATCCGAGGTGTGTCCTACTTGCAAAGGTGCTGGTCAGGTAAGGACAGTGCAAACACGGGGTGGTGCTCGTGTAATGCAAACTGCGGTCTGCCCGCAATGTCACGGCATGGGAAGAGCTACTGTTGACCTCTGCAGCGTCTGTGGAGGACGAGGCAGGGTATCAAAACGAACAAAGATCGGGTTGAAGATTAAGAGAGGTGTTCCTACGGGTTACGAGATAAAGATTCCTAAAGCTGGAAGACCTCCGGAGTCCATGATCGGTGGAGAACCGGGAGATCTGCATGTGGTAATAAACGTGTTACCACATCGAATCTTTGAACGGCGCAAGGACGATCTTTATATGACTGTGCCGGTAAGCTTCGCTCAGGCAGCTTTAGGCGGTGAAGAGACGGTAACGACTATAGAGGGTAAGCAGGTGAAGGTAAAAATCCCGGCAGAGACGCAGACACACGCTAAATTCCGCTTACAGGGGCTGGGGATGCCGCGACTCGACGGAGGAAAAGGGGATCTGTTTATAGAATCAATCGTGCAAACGCCACGGAATCTTACGGGGAAACAGAAGGACCTGTTACGAGAGGCGTTCGGTGGTGCGTAGCGTAAAGAGGAATTATAAACCTAAGGGTGAGAAATTTCATTCTCATCTAATCCCAACAATAAACACTCCTCAGAACGGCCATTACTGAGCACATACTTGTAACCGCCAGATCTTACTTCTCGCACTACTGGCTTATACTTTCCCAAAATTCTCTCCAGGTCCGTAATAGAAGGTATGCCATCTGACCTATATGAGACCACAATGGCGGCGGTTTGAAATTTTTTGAATAGTTTGTTAAACGCAGTGCGAATCCTATTTTTATCACACCAAACGGGTTTATTATGCTTTATCCTCCTGTGTTTGCTACGGTAGTCAATCATCTCTCCCCATTTTGAGTAATTAACAATTCCCTCAAGGAAATGATAAAAATCCAGGTAATCCACACCAACACCATCTTTAGATATGTAAGGAGTGTCAATATAAACGAGGTCAAAATCACCATCGATATCGAAAACATCAAAATTCAATGCTTTGTTCTCCTGCCCATTAGAAAAAACACAGCCATTCGCTTCGTTTATGAAGTTCAAGAAATGCTCTTCAAATGGCGTATCCCAAGTCGCTTTGTTTCCAAAGCTTCGTTTTACATTTGAAGTCCGCATGTAAAGGTTTTTTCGATGAAAAAGATTGTAGGGGCGCTTTATAATGCAAGCTTGAAATAATGCATAATAAGCCAATGTGCGCTTATAAAAATCATCCAAAATTTCAATGTTTTGGATGACCATATCGAGCCATCTGTTTTCTTCATCGGTATAGTAAACATCAGGAAAAGTGGCCTGGATGAACGTAGGATAATTGATGTCTGAATGGGGCTGCAGTAAAAAGTCTACATCGTCCCCCGATAACCTCACCGCATCGTTCTCTATCAAAGCCGTGCCGATGTGATAATTGGATTTCAGTATGTCGTTATAAAAAACCTGTTTACCTTTCGTTTTCAATAAATATCCTACGATTCCTGTTCCGCCAAACGCATCTAAGACAGTGTTGAACTCAATATCTTTTATATTATCCCAAATCCACGAGACTATCTTCGATTTACTACCTTGATATCGAGTTGTCGGAAGCTTATAGGGCTTAATTATGTCCCCCATAAGGGTTAATTGTGACGCTGCTTTAGTCATTCTTATCCCCCTTTACACCTGGTTTATACTCAAAATACTCTTTTATGTTCCGATAAGGAGGTTTTGGTAGCTCAAGCAGTTGTGCCATGTCCTTCGTCAAGTAGTACATCCAATAATCATCAAAGACTATTATCCCATATTCTGAGAAGATACCGGTGCCTTCTCTCATTTGCTCTATCTTTGTTGTAGAACCTATGTTTTTGGTATTGCCACTTCCGGGTCTGTCACTTGCGATTTTATACTTTTCCTGCAGTATAAATTCAATATCCTTTATCACAGAAAGGATCTTTTTGAGGTCGGCAATAGAGTAGATTTTATATTCATCTATACGCTCATCCTGCTTTGTGTAGACAATTCCAAGCACGTAATGCTTTTTGTATTCGCCGTAAGGGAACGTAATATTCTTTTTGCTTGTTCTATCTCTGAAATAGCCTGTGAATGCACCGAGCGTAAATCCGGATGCCACAGTTTTCGACTTTCGATATGTGCTCTTTATATCAAAAGCTATCTTCTCACTGTTATTTTTGTCAATAAAACTAATATCGGGGTAAAAATTCTGCTCTTTACTTAAGACGATGTCAAAATTGTTCTCTATCGCAAACTGCTGGATTTTAGGGAATAGCATAATCTCTAAAACCTTTGAAATCACCTTTGTATCGAGAGAAATAGTATAAATATTCTTAAAAATGTCAATAAAGCCTTTTACCGTCCAGTTACCATCGGGATCTTGAATATCGTAAAGATACTGGTTTAGATATTCTAAGAGCTTTTCTCTAAAGTTGTCATTATCTGACTTCATCATATAAACTACATAACTTCAGACATTTATAAGGTTGGCACACACAAACTTTCCATCGTCATGTAGTTCGAACTCCTCGGTACACGCAGGCACTAACACCGTGTCCGTGGAGCTAATAAACAATCTGCCGTAACGCAGGTAACCGCTCAGCGACCGCCAAAAAACGAGTGGAGTTCACATGTTACCCATTTTGTTTTTTCACAATGCACGTGAGTAATAGTAAAAAATATATAAAACCCAATATCGGTAGTTATTGTATTGATATAATATGAACCTCGCCGATTTTTTGTTATCCGAATATGGAACTGCGTCAAGCACTCCTGCTCCGGTAAATAGAATGATGGCTGCATTTGCCGCTGACTTCAGGTCGGATAAGGATATCAACGTAGGAGTGGGCTATGTAAATGAAAGGACGATCCCCCATGAACTCATTTTAGAAGCTATGCAAGCGGTTATTGCACATCCCGAAAAATATAAGGTAGCACTAAATTACGGTGGTTCGCAGGGCTCTCCTAATTTGATTGATTCGATCAAGAAGTTCCACGTAGACAATGGTATCGGTGGTCTCACACAAGAATTAGTGGATCGTAACGAAGTTATTATCGGACCAAACGGTGCGACGAGCCTTCTCGAAGGAATTGCTCATGTGTTCCCGCCAGGGATAGTAATAACCTCCGACCCCATGTACTACATTTATTGCAATTTCCTCGAACGCCAGGGGTTTGAAGTAGTAACGGTGCCTGAGGATGATAACGGGATAAGAACCGACTTATTACGTGAGAAACTTGGAGGTTTAGGCTTAGGCTCCCGAAAAAATGACGTTTGATTCTTTTATATCGTGACTATCAATAATCCAACGAGTATTATACTCTCGAACGAACGAAGAGCGGAGTTAGTGCAGATTGCGACTGATTTATCTATTATTGTGGGTAGAAAAATCCCGCTATTCTTTGATAAAGCCTACGAGAATTTGGTGCACGACCCGACAGTACCACCCTTGCAATCAGGATTGCTGCATGATGACCAGGGCATTGTCTACGAGATAGGAACCTTATCGAAAATTCTCGCACCTGCGTTACGAATCGGCTATATGATGGGAAATGACTGCTCGTTCTTAAACGCGATGATACAAAAAACGAGCGATGTCGGATTTAGTGCACCGTTAATTACACAGGAGATTGCCAGTTACCTCTTAGACCATCATGTTCAGAGGCAGATAGATACTGTTAATGAAGGCTACAGGCAAAAAGCAGGAGCGGTCAAAGTGTGGATAGACGAGCAATTGGGCGATGTTATCTCTGCGTGTAGTGGCGGAAAAGCGGGCTTCTATTTCTATTTGACCTTTGACGGAATTCAAACGACAGAAGATTCAGCCTTTTTCAAATACTTGTCACGAACTACTGGTGATTTGGCTATTGACGGTCCCGATACTGATAAGAACCCACGAGTGATTTATCTGCCCGGGGAATTTTGTGTGCATCCACAAGGAGACCTCGTTGAGATTGGCAAACGGCAATTACGGTTATCCTACGGGTTTGAAGAAGTAGAAAGAATACGAGAAGCAATAGAGTTAATGAGTGAGGCAGTAAACTATGCTAAGAGGTAATATAATACCAGTATTTGAGCTGGAGAAATAATCCAAATGACAAATACTACCAAATCCCAAAGAAAAGAAAAACCGCCTTAAAATATTTCTTTGGTAAAGCTTTCTTTTTAAAAGAAAGGTTTTTGGTAGTATTGGTATGTATTGGGGTTTTGGATTTTCTACGGAGCTAAACAAATAATAATGTCGTAGTGGATGCACGAGATTAATCCGAGAGTATTAGGGGTGTTTAATATTACGAAACGAAGATTAATCGGGAAGGCTACTCCAAATTCCGCTTTATCTTATTCGCACAGAGATGAGCAATTCGTGTGGGTTCCGGCAGTTTGTGCTTGTGTATGCAGGTTTTAATCAGCTTCAGCGAGGTTTTCAGCGATACTTTATGCCCCGGCGCTACGATTATGGGTTTACTGCCCGTTTCACTCTTAAGATAAAAACCGACTTCTCTATCGTGGTATGTTATTATAGGTAATGTCCCACAAACCATGGCTTTTATAAAGACCTAATCTAATAACTTACTTTATGACTGGAGCAAATTCAAAAGATCAGATATGTTTAAATCCCGATTGTCCCGACTACCGAAAGAGAAACACCGGCAACATCATCAA
>JAUWQN010000050.1 GCA_030611045.1 Methanosarcinales archaeon | reverse complement strand
GCTAATTCGCTATTATTTCACTTTTCAGTAAGGAACGAATATGACCCTAAAAAAGCCGAAGACATTCTGGACTTGCATAGTTTTATTTGTCGTCGGTGCTGTGATTGCAGTAAATGCAATCGGGTTCGATTTCTCCGATTTTACGCATTTAGCCATCTTTGCGCTCCTGACCGGAATAGGTTTTATCGTTGCAGGTTATGGACTCTGGATAATGAAGAAATGGGGTGCAATACTTGCAATTATCCTTAGCTGCTTGAAATTGATCTAGATACTCTTTTATACGAGCTTGAGCGTTTACAACCTGGCGGCATTATAATTTATGGAGGGGTTATTCTGCTCGCGATACAAGAAGGTGGGAAATTAAAATGATGCTTTGTTTGTACGTTTAGTGCTTCGTGAACTCGTACCTCCTACAAGTCATTGAGAAATTTCCGGCTACTGCGTTTTGATCGCGATTAACGAGATTTCCACGCTGGCATCCTTTGGCAACCGTGCGGCCCCCACAGCGCAGCGCGCCGGAGGCTGCTCATTGACCTTGAAATACTCTGCGTATACCTGATTGATCCGGGCGAAGTTGTCCATGTCATCCATGAAGACCGTAACACTGACCACGTCGTGGTAGTCCATACCGGCTGCCTTGAGCACTGCTCCGAGATTGTCAAGCACCTGGCGCGTCTGCTCTTCTATAGAACCGCGCACCAACTCACCTGTCTTCGGATTGATGGGGATCTGTCCCGAACAGAACAGCATGTTCTCTACCAAGATGCCCTGGCTGTACGGCCCGATAGCCCTGGGAGCGCCTTTTGTTGTAATAACCTCCTTAACCGATGCTTTTATCGAATGTTTCATGATCATACTACCTCTTTCTTTGCTACCTCAACGACTAAAACACCTTCGTGTTTAACTTTTCATTACATTATAAAAATAAATTTCAAAAATGTTCTCGTTCGTATCTGCACCGCTTCCTTTTCTTCTGTTTCCCAGGATTGGACGTTGTTCTCCCATTTTCTCTGAGATGCTGATGGACCTTGTTGTGCGGTATCTTGTATCCTCTTCTTCTGAGTTCGTAAAAGAGGAGTCGTGCGCCAACTCGCGTTTCTTCCCAGACATCGTCAATGACTGCCTTCTGTTCAGCGCTGAGATGCGTCTTCGGCCTTCTTTTTGGATTCAACGTTGGAACCTCTACGCTCCGTTACTCCGTAAATCAGTGATGCTTGCTTTACTGTGAACTTCCCGGAACTTACACGCTTGACCATCCATTTGATGTCCTCGTTCGTCAGTTTTACCAGGTCCTCTGAAGACATGGCTCGACGAAATAATTCTTGTACTCTACACTTTTGAGAGGATTGTAAAGTCGTGGGTGTTACGGCTATAGTTATAATATCCCCACTCCAAAAGGATAGCCTAATAAAATTGCAACGATACCTCCAGATAGCGTAGCCAGGATGTTCACGTGATGTTTATTCAAGTTGAATGGATTCCGGTCCTCAACGGTCGCACCGAAAAAGCTGTCTACAACACAGCCTAAGAACCCGGCTAAGAGGCAAACGATGAAGAAGGTGATTCTTATGTGCGTTTCAACATTAGAACTGACGAATGCGAGACAAACAAGCGAAATCAAAGATGACCCGAGCAATGCCGCGCCAAAACCAGGTAAACTAACACCACCATTTGTGCCCACTGGCACTTTTTTAAGGGTTGTAATTAACCTCGGCTTTCCCTCTGCCTGTCCGATTTCGGTTGAAAACGTATCTGCACAGGCGGTAGCGACTGAACCAGAGAAGCCGAGCAAAAAAATAGTGTTCTGGCTGGAAATAGCGTAGAGCACTGCAAAAATCAGTGGTGATAAACCGTTGCCCAGCACATTATTTATGTCTCGCATGCCCTTATTACCCTCAGCAACGCCCAGTTTCAATTTCGTATCGTATTTATATCTCGTCACCAAATTTCCAAGCAGAAAGAATGCGAAAAGCGCAAGCAACCCCACATAACCAAACTCAAGTCCAAACAAAAACAGAATGAGCACACCAAGTGTGAGTGTCCCGATAAGCGCAGAGGCGTTTATTTTACGTGCCACGTACGCGTAAAGCACGAACGAAAATGCTACCGAAACCGTAATCGCAGTTATTACGAGGTGCTCACTGAATGCCATAGCAATGTTAGAGAGGTGTTTGCCTTTTATTAAAATATCTAAGATAATTCTATTGCACTACCTGTTTATCCACAACGCCATCAGGAATAATCTTACCCGTCACGGCGAAACTCTTTATCTTCTCTATGAACTTCTTCTTCATTTTGCCCACCAGAGCATGTTCAAGCACATCCTCTATCGACACCACCGGTATCACTTTCACCTTATCCTTGTATCTATCCTCGATGAGCACGTCATTCAGGTTTGACTGGGGAATCAATACTTCTTTGATGCCTGCTTGTACTGCGGCCTCGATCTTCGGCGTTATTCCTCCTACTGGCAGGACATCACCCCGCACGGACAAAGAACCGGTCATCGCTACACTCTGATTCACTGGAATGTTCTCCAAAGAGGATATAACCGCAGTAGCAATAGAAATGCTGGCGGAATCTCCTTCTACTCCTTCGTGCGTGCCTACAAATTGGATATGAATGTCTTTGCGGGATATATCCTTCCCGGTGATTTTCTTGAACACGGCGGAAACATTTTGCACCGCTTCCTGTGCTATCTCCTGCAATCTACCGGTTGCTATTACCTTCCCTTCCTCTCGCGATTGTGCGGGCGTAACCTCTGCGATTATGGGCAGCATCACCCCGGAATCACCCACTACAGCAAGTCCATTCACCCGACCAACCTCAAACCCCTCAGTTTTGAATAATTTATAGTCCTTCTTGTGTTCAAGATATTCGTCAGCCACCTGCTGTTCCACTGACTTTGCCATTGCCTTTGCATTTATCACATGCTCGCCCGTTGTATATTTGGCACCTTCAGCACTAGCAATATCGCCTGCTACACGCACCAAGCCGCCAAGGTCTCGTAAAATGAGCGTAAGATGCCCCTTCCTGCCTGATCTTCTCATCGCTTCCCTCATTATCTCTTCCACTCCACCGCGATCGAAATGCGGTATCTTTTTATCTTTCTTTACCTCCTGAGAAACGAACCTGACAAGCTTTTTTCTGTTCTCCAGTGTATCGTCCATCGTATCTTTCATGTATAGCTCGTACCCGTAGCCTTTTATTCGAGAACGGAGTGCGGGGTGCATACCTGCTACCGCATCCAGATTGCCTGCAGCAATCATGATGAAATCACAGGGAACCGGGTCTGTTTTCACCATAGCGCCTGCGCTTCTCTCAGACTGCCCCGTTATCGCATATTCCTTCTCTTGTAATGCAGTAAGCAAGTTCTGCTGCGCTTCTATTCTCAGCGTGTTTATTTCATCTATGAAAAGAACACCTTTATTCGCCTTGTGGATAGCACCCGCTTCTACCCTATCATGTGCTGGTGTCTCCAATCCGCCGGACTGGTACGGATCATGCCTCACATCGCCAAGCAAAGCTCCGGAATGCGATCCTGTTGCATCTACGAATGGTGCTGTCTCACGCCCAGCATTCGTGACGAGCAACTTCGGCATCATCGCTTCCTCTTTCGGCATTATCCATCTAAACACTAAAAGTAGGACAGCAGCGGCAATGATTGACCAGAAAATGAACTCAATTCTAACTGGGTCGAATTGCATTGCATAAATCAAGCCCATGCCCATGATGAGGAAGAACGTAAACATGAAGAAAGCATTTCGCATCTGAATGCGCTTTCTCACTTCTTGCCGCTGTGCATCTACTATCTCTTTCCCCTTACCACGGGGAACGACCCGTATCTTTGGATTGTTTTTGTCTTCTTCATTGGGATACGCCAGGGTATCTTGTAGTTCCTCCTTTGGCAGTAATTCGGTCATGCTATTTGCAAGCATTGACTTCCCGGTACCAGGAGTACCGATTAGCATCACATGTCGTCTCTGCTTAGCAGCCTTCTTTATCACTTCCACGCCACGCTCCTGCCCTATTACCTGGTCTATCATCAACTTTGGAACTTCTATATCCTCCGTTGTTTTTAGCTTGATACCTGCTAACAGGTCGTCTTCTACCTGCTCATCCTCAGTACTTTTATCTTCCAATTCAGTCATATCCGCTTTCTTTTAATTCGCGCTCTCGTTAGATTCTATTATGCTTTATATTTAAGACAAATAAACTTCTTTTTTGATCTTATCGTACGCACATAAATATTTTTCTACTTCGTGGCGTCTCGATTTTTTGAGGTTATGCTCCCGTCCCCATCTCAAATACATCGTGTATTGCCTGCGCTGCCCTGTATGCATCTTCCTTCTTCACGACGAAAGAGATGTTGAACTCTGAACTGCCCTGTGAGATCATTATCATGCTTATACCTTCTTTGCCAAGAGCGGAAAAGGCTTTACCTGCAACCCCCGGTGTTCCCGCCATACCGGCTCCGACAACACCCATTGCGCAAACATTGCTATTAAAAGTGAAATCGCGTATTACGGTGCCACCGGCATTTATGCTCTGTATCGCCTCAACAGCTCGTTCCAATTGTGCGCTATCAATAACGAGAGAGAGGGCCATTTCAGATGAGCCCTGACTTATCATAATGATGTCTACATTATTAGCAGCTAAGACAGAGAATACACGGGCTGCAACGTCCGATATACTCCTCACACCAGTTCCCGCGATATTAATAATTGAAATATTCTCAATGAGCGTAATAGCTTTAGCAGCTTTTTTTGTCTGCTCCGCCTCTTTTCCGATAAGCGTACCCTCGTCCTCCGGATTAAACACATTTTTCACCCGTATCGGTATTTCTTTCTTCATTACTGGCTCTATTGCCCTTGGATGAAGGACAGAAGCACCGAAGTAAGATAATTCCATTGCCTCGATGTATGAGATATACGGTATCTTTCGTGCATTCTTTATTATTTTGGGATCTGCACTCATGATTCCCTCAGTCTCCTTCCAGAGCCAGATCTCATCGGCATCTATCGCAGTTCCAATTATGGTAGCCGTGTAGTCAGAGCCACCCCTGCCGAAAGTTGTTATCGTACCTTTCTTCGTTTCCCCGATGAATCCCGTTACAACTGGTATTTTATTCTCCAATAACGGCATAATTCTCGCCTTTATCTCTCGCTCTGCATTCAGGGTTAATTGTGCATTGCCGTAGTCCTCATTCGTTATTAGCCCTGCTTCACCACCTGTAAGGTGCACCGCCTCCATTCCTGCTGATTGGAACGAGCCAGCCAGAATAGGAGCTGCCAATCGCTCACCGAAAGAACCGATATAATCCAAAGATCTTGGTGTTAATTCGCCCAGAAGGCATATGCCAATCAAAGCTTTCTCCATTTCCGCTAATCTCTCTCTTAGTTCCTCTTTTACTTTTTCCAACTCATTTTTGTCGTCTATTGCCTCTGAAGCTGTTAACTCATGCATCTTAAATAACTCATCCACGAATTCTTTTGCCTTTTCCGTATTTCCTTCCTTTGCTACTCTATTCGCATTATCCAGGAGCGTGTCGGTGACTGTAGAAATTGCGGAGGTTACTACGACTATTTCGTTTTTTTCTTCCTTTTCCTTTCCCTTTTCCCCTACACCCTCTTCTTTGAATCTCTTTATCAAATGTGCCACGGTCTTTATCTTTTCACCTGTTGCGACCGCTCTTCCTCCGAATTTCATTATCACTCTCATTATCTTCTTGCTTCCTCCTTTTCACCTTTAATCTTCGCCTCTTGCTCTTCTCGTCTATTCTACTATATAATTTAACAGTTCCGAAAAGATTTATATGCGAGGATTTAAAAGTTACGTAAAGGTTGGTATAAATTAGTTTATAGTCCAACGTGTAAAAAAGCGAGGTAAGTATAAATAAAATGGCAGGGCAATTAGGTGGAGTTCCGATATTGGTATTGCGGGAAGGTGGCGAAAGAGCAAGTGGGAGAGATGCACAGACTGCGAATATAAATGCAGCGAAAGCAGTTGCTGCCGCGGTTCGTACCACATTGGGGCCAAAGGGGATGGATAAAATGCTTGTGGATTCCCTTGGCGACGTGGTTATAACAAACGATGGTGCGACGATCCTAAAGGAGATGGACATAGAGAGTCCGGCAGCGAAGATGATGGTGGAAGTTGCGAAGACCGTGGACGCGGAAGCTGGGGACGGCACGACAACGTCTGTGGTCCTTGGTGGCGAACTGCTGAAGAAGGCAGAAGACCTCTTGGAGCAGGGATTGCACCCTTCGGTCATCGCATTAGGCTACAGACTTGCATCGGAGCAAGCGATAAAGGTGCTGGATTCAATCGCAATTGATATAGCGATAGATGACGATGAAGAGCTGAAGAAAGTAGCAGAAACAGCAATAACCGGGAAATCCGCGGAGGCGTCTCGTGAGTTCCTCGCTGAAATTGCGATAAAAGCGGTTAAAGCAATAACAGAAGAAGACTCGAAAGGCAAGAAAGTGGTTGACGTGGATAATATCAGCGTGGAGAAGAAAGTGGGCGGACGAATGAGCGAGACCAAGTTAGTGCAGGGCCTAGCATTAGACAAAGAGGTCGTGCATCCCGGAATGCCACGGAAGATAAAGAATGCGAAAATAGCGTTGATTAATGCATCGCTTGAGGTAAAGAAGACAGAGACGAGTGCGGAAGTAAAGATACGGACGTCAGATCAGCTCAAGAGCTTCCTTGCGGAAGAGGAGCGGATGATGCGGCGGCTCGCGGAGCGCATAAAGGAAAGCGGTGCGAATGTCGTGATATGCCAGAAAGGGATAGACGATGTCGTGCAGCATCATCTTGCGAAGGAAGGTATTATGGCGATACGAAGGTCGAAGAAGAGCGATTTGGAGAAGTTGGAAAAAGCAACAGGCGGTAATATCGTGAGTACGGTGGAGGAGATGACGGAAAGTGATTTGGGGCACGCGGGCTTGGTCGAGGAGCGAAAGATCTCAGGGGATAAGATGCTGTTCATAGAGCAATGTAAGAACCCGCATGCAGTGTCCATTGTGATACGGGGCGGAACAGAACATGTGGTAGATGAAGTTGAGCGGTCGTTGCATGATGTACTTCGTGTGGTCGGGAGCATAATAGAGGACGGAAAAGCGGTTGCAGGTGGTGGCTCAGTGGAGACCGAATTAGCATTGAAAATAAGGGACTATGGTGCGTCGCTCAAAGGAAGGGAGCAATTAGCGGTAGAGAAATTCGCAGAGGCAATGGAGATCATACCGCGAACCCTGGCGGAAAATTCCGGACTCGATCCCATAGACAAGTTGGTCGCGTTGAAAGCGGCACATGAGCGTGGCGAGAAGAATGCTGGTTTGAACGTTTACACCGGAAAAATCGTTGACATGCGTGCGAATAACGTGATAGAGCCGCTAAGGACAAAGCGACAATCGGTGCGATCAGCAGTAGATGCCGCAATATTGATTCTCAAGATAGATGATGTGATTGCGTCGAAGAAAGGGGCAGCACCTCCACCCGGAGCAGGCGGAATGCCACCGGGCGGGATGCCCGAAGGAATGTACTAATCTTATTTTGTAATTGTACGTTCGTTCACAACGCAGGTTCAATCGAGCATAAGAACTCAGAGTTAAGAATGGAAAGAGAACAGAATTTCTGTTCTCTGATCTGTATTTTTTAATTCTGATTTTTATTTTTGTGATTACACGAGTTTACTCGATGTATCTTATCGAATATATGCCGAAGCTTGATAGTTCTTTAATTCGGAAAATTAATAAGTTTAGGGAAACTGGGAATGCAGGAGCCCATTCTATCGATGTAAACATCACTATTAATCAAATCTCCGAAGATAAAGATGAAATCAATTATTTAGTTCGATTTTTAGTACGCATTCTTCAAAATATATAAGAGTCATCACAAACTCGTAAAACGTTATTGAAACCTCGTGCTCAAACGCCGCTAAGCCCAGCGTACTTTTCAATTTCACCGACTCGAACTCAAAAGATCATTCTTACAAGGCTGATGAGTATCCGTGGATTCTTTTTTATCATTTCTTTCACTAACGCTCGTTCGGTGCACTCCTTCAGCCTTATATCTCCTGATAAGAGGCGGAAGAACTTTATGGAGTCCTCGTCGCTCAAGTTTAACACGATGTTCTTGATCCTCATTCCTACTTCCAAAACCTTACCAAATTCTCGCTTCCATCTCTTCTCGTATTCCATCAATCGTCGCTTCGAAACGTTCTTTTCACGCACCGCTTTTGCAATGACATCCCCGGCTATAGCGCCGCCCTGCATCGCTTGTAAAATGCCGCCGCCCGTGATGGGATTGACGTGCCGTGCCGCATCACCGACTAATATCAGCCCATTTGCTACCGTTTCGTACACCGGCCCGCTCAAGGGCACCGCACCATACATCTCTGTCAGTACCTTCCCATCCGGGAACTTATCATTCACAAATGCATGCAGATAATCGAGTGCACGATGGTGATCACCAGAAACATCGCCACCTATCCCAACGCCTACATTTGCGCAATCTCCACCCTTCGGGAATATCCATGCATATCCATTTGGGGCGATCTCATCATCAAAGAAAATTTCAAAATAGTTCTTGCTCACATCAACGTCACACATAAGGAACTGTGCACATGTTGCAACGTCTGCTAATGGCAGTGTTGTGTCAATACCGCCCCATCTGCCAACCCGTGATTCCACGCCGTCCGCACCAACAACGACATCCGCAGAAATACGAACATCTTCACCCGCAGAGTTTGCATACACACCCTTTACATATCCGTCTTCTTTGATAGCACCATACGCCTGCGTCTTAACACGCACTTCTGCACCTGCGTGCGCAGCTTGCTGTGCCAGAAACTTATCAAATTGTTTTCTTTCAAGCACATATCCCACTGCTTCTGATCCTTCAGTCAATAATGCCACCCGCGTGCCTCCAGGACCGTAGGTGACAAATCCTTCCGGCTCAGCACATATCCATCGGGAATCAATCTCAACGAACTGCTCTATTTCTCTGCTTACACCCTCACCGCATTTCACAGGCACGCCGATCTCAAGATTCCGTTCGATTAACAGAACATCTAATCCCCTTTCCGCAGCGGTTCTCGCAGTTACACTGCCCGCAGGTCCCGCACCTACCACGACAACGTCATAACTCTCCTCTTTCATTGGACTCTCTCTACGTAGTTAAGGTGAACATGAACATACTTAAATTTAACCATATCTACTCTAAGTACTGAAGGGATACGTTAGGTATAATTAAACTGCAGACGGGAGAAAAAAATGACGCTCATCCTGGGTCTTGAAGGAACCGCATGGAACCTCAGCGTTGCACTTGTCAGCGAAGAGAGCGTGCTATCCGAAGCTGAATCAACCTATAAGCCTAAATACGGGGGGATTCATCCACGAGAAGCGGCACAGCATCATGCAGCCGAACTCAAAGACGTAGTCTCACGAGCTTTACGGAGCGCGAAAGAAGAGGAAGAAGAGTTCTCATTAGCCAGTATAGACGCAATCGCATTCTCCCAAGGACCGGGTATGGGCCCCTGCCTCAGAACTGTGGCTACAGCAGCACGAGCGCTCTCTATCTCGTTAAAAATACCGTTAATCGGCGTTAATCATTGCATCGCCCATATAGAGGTCGGAAGATGGCAGTGTGGAGCGAAAGACCCGGTGGTATTGTACGTGAGTGGCGCAAACTCGCAAGTATTGGCATATCGCTCAGGAAGATATCGTGTGTTAGGCGAAACGCTGGACATTGGCATAGGGAATGCGTTGGACAAATTCGCTCGTTACCTTGGACTCAGCCATCCTGGGGGTCCAAAGATAGAGGATTTGGCGTCCAAAGGCACCGACTATATCTATATGCCGTACATAGTAAAGGGAATGGATTTATCCTTCTCCGGGTTGACCACCGCCGCTAAGGACGCAATAGATGCGCAACCCGATAAGAAGGAGGATGTCTGCTATTCCTTTCAGGAGACTGCGTTTGCCATGCTCACTGAAGTAACAGAGCGCGCTATGGGACATCTTTGTAAGGATGAAATGCTATTAGCAGGTGGCGTAGGAGCAAATAGTAGATTGCAGCAGATGCTCCAAACGATGTGTGAAGACCGAGGAGGGAGGTTTTACGTGCCTGAGAACAGATATTTGAAGGATAATAGTGCAATGATCGCTTACCTTGGGCTGCTCATGCTTAAAAGCGGTAACACAACGCCACTTGATAAATCGCAGGTCAAGTCAAATTATAGGCCTGATGACGCTGAAGTCACGTGGAGGAATTAGATTAGACATGACCTCTATGAATCGAAACTTTTAAAGGAATTAACATCTTCTTCTTAAAAAAAGAAAGTGCAATGAAAAGAGAAGAAATCCTGATAGAGGCGTTACCGTACATCCGTGAATTCTACGGCTCGAAAGTCGTGATAAAGATAGGCGGGCATGCATTAGTAGACGAGAGCATCATGGATAAGATAACGCAGGATTTAGTGCTGCTGAGATTTGTCGGAATATGTCCCGTGGTGGTGCATGGTGGCGGTCCTGAGATAACGAGATTAATGGAACGGTTAGGTAAGAAGCCTAAATTTATCGGTGGGCTTCGCATAACTGACGACGAAACGATGGAAATAGCACGAATGGTACTTGTAGGCAGCGTAAATGAGCGTATCGTATCGTTTATCGGGAAACACGGCGGTAAGGGCATTGGTCTGTCAGGAAACGATGGCACGTTAATCATAGCAAAGAAGAAGCAGAAGCAGACGGTTGGCATTGAAGGCGAGGAACGGGAAGTTGACCTCGGATGGGTAGGCGAGATAGAAGCTATAAACGCTGAAATAATAAACATAACGAGTGATAGGGGTTACATTCCGGTAATATCGCCGGTAGCAGTAGATAATGCAGGCAATAGCCTTAACGTCAATGCCGATTCGGTGGCTGGTGAGATAGCGTACACAATAAAGGCAAAGAAGCTTATATTACTCACTGATGTCCCCGGTGTGCTGAGAGATCCAGCCGAGCCTACTACATTGATATCCCAGGCAACACCTGCGGAGATAAAAGAGCTTATCGCGAATAACGTTATCGGAGAAGGAATGATACCAAAAGTGGAGGCTTGTTTAAAGGCTGCTTCTGGCAACGTCACCGCACATATAATAGACGGACGAGAGCCCCATTCCATCTTGCTTGAGTTGTTCACCAATAGAGGAATTGGGACGATGATTCTTTAAGTGATCCATCCGCTCTCCTTTCCTCTTCTTTTTCCGTTTTAATATTTTCTTTTGACGGAGTCGCTGGGATTTGAACCCAGGTCACCGGGTCCGAAGCCCGATGGGATAGTCCGCTACCACACGACTCCTTAAGTTATTATGCTATGGTCGTCATTAGCATTATAGTTATTTTATCACTCAAATAGGCGCTTCTATCTCCATCTCCTTATTGTAATCATAGAGCTTAACGGAATTATTTAATTTTATCGGCGTTACCAACCCCTGGATGTTCATCTCAAGCTCTATCTTGTTCTCTATTTTTGTTAGCCAGTACGTATCCTTTTCAATCCAATATTCAATCGAAAAATCGATCACATCGCAAAGCTTATAACCGTGGAAATCAAACATGTTTCTGAATATAGGGGACAGCTTTAGGCGAGTCATTTTTGCCAAAAGAGATAGCTCTCTCCGTAGTTATATCTTCCTATTCATCCCAAAGTTGGGGAAGAGCCTAAAAAGAAAAAGAAAAAAAGTTTAAAAAGCTAAACGAGCAGAAAGAAGTCGTTTACAACTACCAATTGATGAGTGCCGCATTGGTATCTGCACAATT
>JAUWQN010000007.1 GCA_030611045.1 Methanosarcinales archaeon | reverse complement strand
TGAAACGAGGTGCTCGAGATCATCCGCTCGGCATCATGGATAGGTTGCGGAATCTCAGAATCAGCAAGAAGCGAGCACCCGTTGAGCGGCACTATGCAGTAATTAAACGGGTATTCAAAGCCGGACACGTACTGGTTACCATGGTGCCGAGGGTGAATGTAAAGATGATCTTTACCGCTTTTGGATTTGACCTCTATCAGCTCTTCACGCTCAGGAAGCAGGGAGTCGTATAGCATAGCGTGAGCTATCGACAAAAACCAAGAAAAGAAGGGAGATTAGCCTGTTAGACGGTGAAAAAGCCGAAAAATACGTGCTAAAACTGAAAAAATGGGTTGAGGGTTACTGGAGGGGCATAAATAGAAGTAAATCAAAATTCTCCTTAAATGAAGTGCATTATTCAGATAGATACGTCACCAATCCCGAGAGGAAAGAAGCTTTTTTGTACATCAAGAACAACACCGACGCGGATTCGCTATTCATCAACTGGTGGGACTATGGGAATTCGTTAGCGTATTTCGCGCAACGGAGATCGGTAATTGACCAGATGTACCTTCCCGACGAGGATGTAAAGGAGGTCTCAGCGGTCATCGTGGCAACGGACCCTGACAAAGGATTGCAGATAGCTCGAACTCTCAAGCAGAAACATAATAGCTCAGAAGTCTATCTGATGCTTTTTCATTACGATGCTTTCCTGTCGTCCATAATGGGTTATGCCGTAGGATACAACCTGACATCTATCACTGAGTCCATCAGGATGACTTTTGATGATAATGGGCGATTGGTCGGGATGAACGATCTCACAAATCAAACCACCTATTACCGGCTCTGGACTAACCAGTCTATCGAGGGCTACACACCCTTCTATCTGAGCAAAGAGGTGAAAATATACCGGCTAAATGTATAACAAACAGTTTTATCGTCTATTCGAGCAGTAAAAACACATTTACAGCTAAAGGTTGGGAATCTATTAAACACTTCTTTCATTTCAATTAGTATCCCACTTTCGGTTTCCTTTCCTCAACTTCCTCAAATTCGTCTTTGCTTGCACCGCAGTCAGGGCACACCCAGTCGTCCGGGAGATCGTCAAAAGCCGTGCCCGGTTCTATCCCACTATCAGGATCACCTTGTTCAGGATCATAGATGTAGACACAAAGCGTACATCCATATTTTTTCATTGTTATATAAGTTGGAGTGGTTTTGTGGCTCACGCCGGTTTACTTCTGGCTGTAGTTCTCTAACCTTTAAACGAAAGAAGAGGAAAATCAGTTATTTCACTATCGGTGATGCATCCTGATCAAACGGATTCGTCCTCATCGCAAGCGAAAAGAGGTAGGGATAATTATCCTTCAAATATCTCATATAATCCAGCCACTGGTGGACTAATAAGACGTATACTCTTTTTATATCGCCTGCAAGATGCTCATAGTCGGTAGCCGGCAACTGTCTTAAGTTATCTCTCCTTTCCAATTCTTCGGTCAGATGAAAAACGGCTCTAAGGAGCTCTGTAATGGATTCGTGCTCCAGCAAAGTGGGATTTTCCAATAACCGCACCAAAAAATCTCGTTTTTCTAAAAGGAAACTACGTAACTCTTCTAAATCTATCTTTTGAATATCAACGCCATAATCGTAATTCTTAAGGCAGTTACTCACACTCAGAAAATCTTGCTCAGACCACTCGGAAGTTACAATAAGATCCTTTCTGATTTCTTCCAATTTCGGGTCAAAGTCGGAGAAATAGGTCAACAGTCTTGTTCCAACTTCGCTAAAGAAGGCTCCTATGAGCATATTCATCTTTTCCCGTTTGGCTCTATTTTCTCGCGCACTCAGCAGCCGGTGTATTATCACGGTAACTAACAGAACCTCCAGGGGGAGAAAGGCAATATCGCCTACCATGTAAATGAAGATATGGTGAACGTCTCTAAAAATCGTGTAGTGAAGTAAATAAAGGAATGCAGATGTTACGATCAAGAATACGCCTAAGAGAATCTCCCAGCTAAGAAAACGTTTCATGACTCATCACTCTTATCTATTTTATACACTACCCTCTTTATCATATTAAATTTTTGCATTGAAGCTTTATCGGATTGGATTCCTTGGGGTTAGAACGCTAATTACGCCATTTTTTCTATTCTTCCTTTCCGACGGCCGTCATGTAAATAACGCTCTCCTCCACGCCATCAACGCTTATTAAGGCGTTTACCTCGTCATCGTAGAGCGCACCAATCTGGCAACTGCCGAGATTCAGTGCGACGGCAGCCAATGCCACGTTCTGTGCTATATGTCCTGCATCCAGATATACGTACCGATAAGCGCGCTGGTTGTATTTCCACTTTGACCGTTCGAACAGAGCAGTCCAGATGAAGACCACGTTCGCACGGTACGCCATCTCTTGATCTAAAGCTGCCTGCGTAACCTGCCGTCGAAAATCGCCCACGCGTAACTGATCGAGTTCATGCTTATCCACAGCATAATGGTAAACTCCGGGTTCAACGCCCTCCACAGAATTGACCACGAGATACGTTTCTACAGGATATAATGCGCCGGCGGATGGCGCTGTTCTGAAACTGTTTTCCTGATTGGTAATTCCTTGCGCTGCCCACAGCAATTGCGACAGTTCCGATTTTGTCATTGGCGCATCTTTTAAGTGGCGCACACTGCGGCGGTGTTCCAAAACATCCCACAGTGGTGCTCCACCTTCGCGTTGCGGAGGATCAAGCTGAACTTTTGGTGCATCCGAATACTGCTTATACGTCTCAGGCTTACTCGCCCAATCCAGGTACCCGCCGGGAAGATGTCCGCGATGATACTTCACCTCTTGCTGGAGTCTGTCCCCAGTCCCTTCCTTTTTCCTACCCTCCCTGTCCATTTTTTACCGTCTCTAAATCTTCCTATAAAGAGCTACAACGTGAGACGAAGAATAAAAGAACAATTAATATTAATACTTTACATTCTAATTTGTTTTTATGAATTGGATAATTATCATCGGTCTACTTGCCGCTACCTGTACTACTCTCTCGTTTCTGCCACAAGTGATTAAAATTGTAAAAACAAAGAAAACAAGTGATATTTCCCTGTTGATGTATGTTATTCTGACAACTGGTATTTTATTGTGGGCACTGTATGGTCTGCTCACCATGGATTTACCAGTATTACTGGCAAATTCAATTACTTTTATTCTCGCACTGATTGTCCTAATTCTTAAAATAAAGCATGGATAAGCTTTGTAGCGTCCAGTGGCTTAAGTGACGGGTCTCCACTTATCCCGATAGCCCACACACAAGTACGGCAGCGCCGCGCGCACTCTTCGAATGATGTTCCTGGCCGTTGAACCTCTTCTCTTCCCTTCTCTTCTATTCTGATGTGAGGTGTGGAGAGAGGAGTAGTTACGAATAGGGTGAATGCCTTGCACGGAATATCCTGCGATAAAAATTAAATTCTTTATTGAGCGCGTCAATTTTATTCGTTTCAATCCTGAATCCATGAGATTCCCCTTCGTACTCTACGTATTCATTCTCAATTCCTCGTTGGTTGAGTGCTCGTGCCACTTCTCTCGAATTTTCAGGCGGTACTATTTTATCAGCACTGCCCTGGAAAAGTATCATAGGCGCCTTTAAATTGTCCAGATGGTTGATGGGAGAACGCGCCGCATATTCGCTTTCACCTTCTGGCAGTTTCGCGCCAAGTAAATTTTCGATATACCGTGATTCGAACTTATGCGTCTGAGTTACCAGCGTTATCAGATTGCCGATACCATAATAACTTGCACCAGCGCCAAAGAGGTCGGGATACTGTGTCATAACGCGCTGTACCATATAGCCCCCAGCGCTCCCACCCCGTACCGCTATCCTGGATTCGTCAACCTTTCCTTCTCGTATCACGTACCTCACGGCGTCCGCCACATCCTCCGCGTCAATAATACCCCATCGTGAGAGTAATGCATCTCGATATCTTCTACCATAGCCCGTACTTCCCCGATAGTCAACGTCAATGACCGCGAACCCGGCAGAGGTCCAGAATTGGATGATGAACGACAACGACCCGTTCGTACGAGCGGTTGGACCTCCATGTGCGAGCACTAAAAGCGGCGGTTTGTCATCGTCCGGAGCAATGTACCTGCGGTTCTTTGGCAGGTACAGAAAGGCGTGAGCTTGCTCTCCATCTGATGTGGGGTACGCAATGAACGCAGGCAGAGAGATGTCATCTCGATTCATTGCGATACTCGAACTCTTTCTCAAAACTTGCAGGTTTTGGGATTCGATTTCAAGGGCGTATATGGCGGTCGTCGTCCTCGTACTTGCACCGATGAAAAAAACGCAATCTTCAGCATCTGTTATTATAGTGCTGTACTGCGATACATCGAGATCAACCATGGACTGCGATTTCGTCTCGGGGTCAACAATCGCCAGATAATCTCGCCCGTTTTTCACCATTTTCGCGATTATCCGATTATCAGAAAGAAAATCGTAAGTATGCTGCCCGAATACCCAGTGCGGTTCACCAAATTCTGCCCGTTCAGCAGTAATTTGCTCTACTTTATCCGTATATCGATACAAATTCCACCAGTTTCCTGGTGCGGCATCCTCATCAACCGCCTTGTCCATAACGAAGTAGAGCGTATTTTTGGCATCAAATCGAGGGAAGCAGATCGAATACTCGTCCCCACCCGCAACTTTTTTGACATTTTGTAAAGCTTCTCCGTCAAACGTTGCCAGCATCAATTCAGAACGGTCCCAGGGCATATGGGGGTGATTCCATTGAAGCCATGCCACCTTCTTTCCGGTTGGCGAGAAGATTGGATCGGCATAAAAGTCACAGCCCTTTGTAATGATCTTTGGTTCCGCTACCCCTTCCACGGTAAGATCTAAAACGGCAAGGGAATTTTCATTTTCCCGGTCTTCATATTCCTTCTCGTAAACAACGAGGAGCGTATTTCCATCGGGACTCACAGTTAACGAGGCGTATTTCCCCAATGAACCATCCTCATTCTTTTCGGGCGTAAGAGGTTGTACCTGGGGTGATTTTTCGAACTGCCGATAAAGACGCTGATCCGTGAAATTGACACAATAAATAACACCCTTAAAGACAGTGTATGCGCCTCCTCCATATTCATGGACCTTCGTTCTTACATTGATATGAGCTGGTGTGACATCGCTCATCTTTCCGGTTGCATCTCTCTGGACAATAACGTATCTGCCCTTCTCCGCAGGTCTCATCTCGAGCCAATACGTCTTTTTACCATCTATCAGAAGCTCCTGCAATCCAACAATATCAGAAAAGACCGCCTCGGCCGAAAGAGCTGGGTTCCACTCAACATACGGAGTTTTTTGGGGTTCCATACATACGTTTCACCTCCATTTTTCTTCTCTAAATTCGCGTAACGTAGCTATAGTGTTATACTACTTACTATACACAGGAGGACGATTAATCTACTTTATTAATTTCTTCAATGATCTCGCCTATCGTATCTGCATCGGTCTCTGCAAACTCCACATACGCATCTTCTAAGACATAGAACGCACTCTTTTGCGCAATGCTCTCTTTTGTAATCAGTTTATCTATCTTCCTGGTAACCAGAAGCTCAGCAGCTTTAAGTCCCTTCCTCTTTTCTAACGTACGATATGGATTTTTTAGGAATTGCATATCAGTCAGCTCGTTATCTGCGGTTCGTATATCAAAGAGGCAGAAATACTCTGACTCCCCAAAATGCCCAGAAACTCTGGATTCCGAACCGTTATTTTCAGTGCAAGGGACCGCATACCGTATAAACTCCCTCTCTTCGGGCTCCATGTGTATGAGCACCCGATCAACGTTTTCAATCTCTGCTTTAATCCGTTCTTCGATCTTATCACTCAGTTGATGCGCACGTTCAAGGTCTTTGAGGTTTGTATGTATATCCAGCTCAATAAACATGAATTTACCAGAGCTTCTCGCTTTCACGTAATGTATTTCTCTAACACCATAGATCTCTGAGATAACTTTTCTGATTCTATTAAGCTCCTCATTACCGATGGATGCGTCCAACAGAACCTTTACCGAATCTTTTAATATCTCGTAGCCTGCTCTGAAGATGAGTACTGAGACCAGAATACCTGCAATCGCATCAAGAGAAGAGAAACCAAAGTAGTAGCCCACCAACCCTAAGAATACCGCTACGGACGATAAGGCATCTGATCTTGTGTGCTGGCCGTCCGCGATTAAGCTGGGTGAATTGAGTTCTCGTCCGACTTTGAGCTTATATCTGCTTAAAAGGAAAGCGATTACAACAGATATCAGTGCAACCGAGATTGCCGGCAGGAGATTTGTTACGATAGCCGCTTCAAATTTCTCGATCGAGGTGAGAATAATCTCATAGCCCGCATAGAAAATCGCAAGTGCAAGGAAAAGGCTTGCTATATTCTCAGCCTTATAAAATCCGTAGGGGAACTCCTTTGTGGGCTCTCGACTTGAAATCTTAAGTCCTATAAAGACCCCAATGGAACTGATAACATCGGTAAGAGAGTGAATTGCATCAGCAATCAGGGCGATGCTTCCTGAAAGGATGCCAATAAGATATTTTATAGCTGCCAGAAAGGCTGATACTCCTATGGATACCAAAGCGGCTTTTTTATCACGCTCTAAACGAATCATCGTGTAACTATCACTCACCCTATTAATGCATACATAAATAGTTGCGGCCCTATGATTAAGCCTGTTAGTTCTAATTCAACAACACCGTTAACAGGATTGCTACGAGAATAACGGAGGTATATAAACCAGCATATAATGTGATTATTAAGAGGGAAAGGGGGGGGGTGCAGAGCGATGGCTATTTTAAGTGAAGAAGTTAGGCAAAAGGTTGGAGATACTTTTCTGCCATTACGCTCTTCATCTCAAGTTAAAACCGGGTTCACGAGCATATAAAACTGTAGCATTACTCCTCGGATTACGTGGTACACTATACTCCTCTCTCATAGGAAAAACATTCACGGCAATATCTTTTTCTTAAATGAGAAGAGATCATGTAACTAACAATGAGTTCCGTAAGTGATGCGTGCGCTTCTAAAGAGTGGTTTCAGTGCGCTGAAGCGATCGTGGAGATAGAGGGCGACCTCGTGTATAAACGGAGAATAGAGAAGCGATACCGGGTAAAAGAGTTGGACAAGCGAATAAGAAAAGAAAGAACGAAGAGCGAAGCGAAATTGATTTCGGAAGCGAGACGAAAAGGCGTGCCCACGCCCATCCTCTTCGATGTTGACGAGTACGAATTAGTGATGGAGAGGATAGAAGGCAATCTCGCGCGGGAGGTGATTAACAAGGATATAAGCGAGCGAATAGGCGAGTTCGTTGGCATCTTGCACAAAAACGGGATAATTCATAGTGATTTGACCACTTCCAATATTATCGTAGGGGATCACATTTATTTTATAGATTTTGGATTGTCGTTTATCGAATCGAGCACAGAAGCACGGGGCGTAGACGTCCATGTATTTTTTCAAAGTCTTGAAGGCACGCACGAATCATACGGGCAATTAAAAGAGTCGTTCATAACGGGCTACAAGCAGACGTTTCCACAGGCAGCGCAAGTGCTCAAAAGGGCAGAGGAAATCAAGCGCAGGGGACGGTATGTGGAACGATAATTCATTTATTTATGCACACTCACAAAAGTCTCCTTTACGCTACGCCTTCTTGGTGTTTAAGAGGCTTACTCTATAAAAGCCCCAACCACTCCAGATTGAAACTGGGTGCATCCGTTTGGTGTGTGCAAAGGGGGGGGGGGGTATTTAATCCATATCCAATCTCTTGTCCACTTCATTTTTGATGTAAGAATATCCTAACGGTAATCTTTTTTCGATTAGATTTTGATTCGAAGTGAATATTGCACATATCGCCTTTGGTTCTGTTATCACTCCTGCCATAACATCCATTATAAGTTTCATATTGAATTTTTCTTCAGCTTTTAGTCGATTATATTGTGTTAACCATCCAAAAGCAGTAGCGAAGAGAGCAACAATTGCCAATATCAACAGGGATATATTATATTCGTCTATCCCTATTTCACGAAATCCATAGATTTGGTGGAAAATCAATGCCGATAATATAAAGAGGAGAATTTTCATTAACACCCCCTACACCACCCCCACCACTTCCTCCGGTTTTGTAACCACCACCGCTCCCTTATCCTTTAGTGATAAAAATCGTTCAGTCGCTTCGCCACCGATAAAATCCCTCTTTTCTATACTGTCGGTCTCGACGACCACTAACTTTTTGCCCTTCTGTTTTAAAGCTACTTCTGCCGCTTCTATGTTCTTCACATTACCGAATCCTACGGGGATATTGCAGAGCACCACGATGTCTGCTTTCTCAATCAGTTTAATATGTGCGTTGAACGTATCCTCGGTAATCGGAGAGAACGGCGCTTCGGTCACTACGGGAATGCTCAAGAGTTGTGCAACTTCGCAGTCGGTATCCAGCATGTTCACCACGCCTGCGGTCACTTTGTAACCATGCTCTGTGAGGAGATACATTAATGATGCGCCCTCGCCACCGCCGCAGATCAGATGAACCGTGATGTCAGAATTGGTTTTCCGTGCTGCCTCGGTCTGGCGTTTTTTTATCGAAGAGGGAATCGGCGATACATAGCACTGGTTCGTTACTTCATGCCATTTCACAATAACGTCCGCACCAAAAGCGTTTTTGATATTTTCAGCGGTTAATACCTCATATTGAGTCCCAAGCGAAACGATTTTCCCGTCGCGTAACAATGCTAAGCGGTCGCAATACTGGGCGGCTAAATTGAGGTCATGGATAACTGCGATGATAATCAAGCCGTCATGCACGGTCAAGTGCTTTAGCAGCCCCATTATCTCTATTTGATAATTGATATCGAGATGCGAGGTTGGCTCATCCAGCAGCAGAACCTTAGGCTCTTGCGTCAGTGCCCTTGCTATAATAACAAGCTGCCGTTCTCCACCACTTAATTCGGTAACCGGTCGTTCAGCCAGATGCCAGCAGTTGGTAAGCTCCATGCATCGCCGCGCGATGTCAATATCCTTCTCACTCTCCAGCTCTAACCGCCCCAAATGCGGATTCCTGCCCATGAGCACCACATCCAAAGCCGAGAAGTCGAACTGTATGGTTGTATCCTGAGGGACCGCAGCGAACTTACGTGAAAACTCCTTATCCTTCATCTGCATCACTGCTTTACCGTCTAATAGAATTGCGCCTGTCTTCGGCTTCAAGATACGCGCAATTGCTCTCAGTAACGTTGTCTTTCCTGACCCGTTCGGGCCGATGATACCTAAAAGCTCGCCCTGGGCTGCGTTAAAATCCACACCCTCCAGTACCTGCACGCTTCCATAGTACGCATCCACGTCCTTTATCTCTAAGGTCATCTTCAAGTCAACGGTATGGTTACTTTAATTCCCCCTTTATCTCTAAGAACCACGTACCATCTCTTAATATCTTTTTCTTATCGGCGATCTCTATGGCTCTTTTGAATAGCGGCCCGTCAGTGACAAACGTATGATATTCGCCGGATTCACCGCATGGATGGATATCAAGCTTTTTCATATCGTTAATAAACGCTTTGTCAACTTTTCTGCCCAGCCACTCTTCTCCCAGTGTGGTTGCAATCACATACGCCTCAAATCCCTCTTCTATAAATTCAAGCAGCAGCTCCTCAGGGTTACGCTTCCAGAGCGGGAAGAGTGCCTCGATTTCCATTTCACTACAAACCCGCTCGTTCCATTCCCGATGTTCTGCGAGATCCATATCTCCAAAAATACCGCCTTCCACACCCTTCGTTTTCAACTCCTCCACCGCTACCTTCATATTACGTTCGTATTCGCCCCATGTTGTCCGTACGTGAACAATAGGTATTCCAAGTGCCTCTGCTTGCATACCTAACAAATACGAAGGAACTCCATGTGACCTTGACCTCTTCCCATCCTCGTCTACGAAATTAAGTAAATATGCCATTTCTAAACCACTCGAAATCGCTCGATAGCATGCCAGACAACTTTCTTTACCGCCACTCCACGATGCGAAAACCTTCATCTTTTTTATCCCATTATTTATCCTTTTGCTCTCTTATCGCTATCTTCACCATCGCTGGTCTGATAACCTTTCCGCGGAACAGATAGCCCTTTCTCATTACCTCTATAACCGCGTTCTCTGGATGCTTCTTGACTATCTCCTTTGCAACGACTTCGTGTTTAAACGGATCGAATTGCTCGCCTTCTGCTTTTATCTCATCGAGCCCCTCTCTCTGCAAAAGCTCATTGATTTGCTTCACGGTCATTTCCATCCCTTTTACCAACCCTTCAGACGGCTCATTCTCTTTCGCATGCCCTATTGCAACTTCTAACGAGTCTTTAATTGGTAGTAAATCCAGTATAAAGCCTTTGATAATATATTCACCAAATTCTTGCCTCTCCTTCTCCGTTCTGCGCTTGTAGTTCTCGAATTCGGCCTTCAGGTATTTTAATGAGTTTAAATATTCCCCTTCCTTTCCCGTTGATAGTTCCTCCACTTTTTTCCGCTTAGCCTCTAACTCCTCTTCCAGAATCTCTACGGCATCCCCTATCTCTTCCAAGGTTTCTTTGCCCAGCTTTTTCTTCTCGGTCAACATCGCTTTTGTCCTCTCCAGCTCTTTCATGATTCCGCTCAGCTCGCCTTTTATACCGCTTAAATCGCCTAACTCCGCCTCTACCGTCTTACTACAAGCGTAGACACCTCCGAACAAGCGGTCTATCCGTTCCTTTAAGTCCTTTTTCCTGCTCTTCACGCTCTCTGTCATGTTTTATTGGAGACCTGAATCCCTTCCGAGAAACAGTATATTCTTTACGTAACTTTCTTTTTAAATTTGGTAAAGGTTCCATGTTCGTAGGCATAGATGTAGGAGGAGCGAATACAAAAATAGCCACATCGGACGGATTCGTAGATTCATTGTACGCACCGTTATGGAAAGATAAGGTGTGCCTCTACGATGTGCTGACAGAAGTGAACCAGAAATTTGGTACAGAGATAGAAGCAGTAGGTGTAGTGATGACCGGGGAACTCAGTGACTGCTTCGAGACAAAACGGGAAGGTGTTTTACACATAAAACATACACTCTCCGCTACATTTGACGCACCCAAATTTTTCGACGTAAATTGTACGTTCAAAGACGGCTCCGCGGTAGATAAAGACCCACTGGCATTTGCAGCGACCAACTGGCTCGCATCCTCGAAGCTCATAGCTGAGCAGTGCCAAGATGCGATATTCGTTGATATTGGCAGCACGACAACAGACGTAATCCCAATAGTGGGTGGTGAGATAAAAGCGCAGAGAACAGACCTTGAACGGCTAAAAGCCGGAGAATTAATCTATTCAGGCGTATTACGAACCAATATTGCCACAATGCTGAAAAAAGTCGAGATAGGTGAGAAAGGAGAAGAATGTGGTGTTTCCTCAGAGCTGTTCGCAACAACTGCCGACGCTTACCTCGTCCTTGGGCATATAACAGAGGAGGATTACAATTGTGACAGCCCGAACAGTTATGCCTTTTTGGGTCGAGAAAATGAGGAGAAAAGCAGAGTAAGTGCGATGCGCAGGCTATCCCGAGTAGTATGCAGTGATCTTGAAGAGCTTGGAGCTGATGGCACTGTCCGCATTGCCGAGCAGGTAAAGAGAGTACAGGTAGACGAGTTAAGTACTTCGATAGAGAGATTGGAAGAGAAGTACGGAACAAAAATGGTAGTAGCAGCAGGAATAGGCGATTTCATCGCAAAAGAAGCGGCTGATTCACTAAATATACACTTCTTATCACTTTCTTCTCCCTATAACAGGAAAATATCAGCCACATTTCCTGCTTTTGCGGTGGCAAAACTATTAGAAAAAAACCTTTAATTTGCATCGCCAAACAAAATCGAAAATTTGATATATGTGAATGTTTCTAATTATAAGATGATTAGTATGCTTGGAACCGTTACAGAAAAGATAATAAATGAGCATGTACATGTAGTGGTGGGTGAAATTGCCCCTGGGGAAGAGGTAGCGCTGAAGATTGATCAGACGCTTACCCAGGACGCAACCGGAACCATGGCCTACCTACAGTTCGAAGCCATCGGTATACCGAGGGTAAAGACAGAACTGAGCGTTAGTTATGTTGATCACAACACGCTGCAAACAGACTTCAAAAACCCTGATGACCACAGATACCTTCAATCCGTAGCCAGAAGATACGGTTTGTACTTCTCTCGTCCGGGTAATGGCATCTGTCATCAACTTCATCTGGAACGTTTTGCTCGTCCTGGCAAGACACTGATCGGTTCTGACAGCCACACACCTACTGCTGGCGGTATAGGTTCGTTCGCTATAGGTGCTGGTGGCCTGGATGTAGCCGTTGCCATGGCCGGCATGCCGTACAGAATAAAGTATCCAAAGGTTGTGGGTGTGAAACTTACAGGCGAGCTTCCTGATTGGGTCTCAGCTAAAGACGTTATACTTGAGGTCCTTCGTAGGCTCGATGTTAAAGGCGGCGTGGGAAAGGTGCTGGAGTACTTTGGTCCCGGGATTAAGACCCTTAGCGTTCCCGAAAGAGCAACAATAACGAATATGGGCACCGAAACGGGAGCAACGACAAGTATATTTCCAAGCGACGAGGTGACGAAAGCTTTCTTGAAGGCACAGGAACGTGTAGACCACTGGGTCCCACTTGAGGCAGATGATGATGCAGACTACGATGAAGTTATAGAGCTTAACCTGAGCGAATTAGAGCCACTAGCAGCTCTTCCGCATAGTCCTGGAAAGGTCAAGCCGGTGAGGGAGATTGCAGGGATGGATGTGCAGCAAGTGGCCATTGGCTCATGTACCAACTCCTCCCTACGCGACCTTAAAATAGCGGCAAACATACTGAAGGGACGTACAGTTGCAGATAATTTGCATCTCACTATAAATCCCGGCTCGAGGCAAGTGGTAGAGCACCTAATTGAGAGTGGGGAGATGCAGTACCTTGTGGCTTCGGGTGCACGAATACTTGAGAACACCTGCGGTCCGTGCATAGGCATGGGAGCTGCACCGACTTCTCATGCAGTATCTATACGAACCTTCAACCGGAACTTCGAGGGCCGGAGTGGAACAAAGGACGCACAGATATTCCTTGTGAGTCCCGAAGTCGCTGCAGCCACGGCAATCAAAGGTGTTCTCACAGATCCACGCGATCTCGGAGACAATCCAGAGATAGAGATGCCTCCGCGGTTTATAATAAATGATAACATGTTCATACGTACGCTTCCACCAGAGGAGTCTGCCAAGGTGGCGATCCAGAGGGGACCAAACATCAAGCCCCTGCCTGATTTCCCGCCATTGTCTGACACACTTGAAGGAGAAGTGCTCATCAAGGTTGAGGATAATATCACCACAGACCACATCATGCCTGCGGGAGCAAAAATCCTCCCGCTGCGGAGTAACATACCCGAGATATCGAAGTATGTTTTTGAGGCGATTGATCCAGAGTTTCCCGCAAGGGCTCTGGAGAAAGGTGGGGGATACATAATAGGTGGTGAAAACTACGGCCAGGGATCGAGCAGAGAGCATGCTGCACTTGCACCCAAGTACTTAGGCGTTAAGGCCGTCATTGTCAAGTCTTTTGCCCGTATCCATTTAGCCAATTTGATAAACTTCGGAATCGTGCCTCTGACATTTAAGAATTCCTCTGATTACGAGTCCCTAGAGATAGGAGATAAGCTGGAAGTGGTCATAGGGGAATTACGAGATGATGTTAAACTCAGGAATCTGACAAAAGGCAATGAGATCGAACTTACACACTCCCTTTCACAACTCGATGTCGAGATACTGAAGACCGGGGGTAAACTGCCCTGGGTAAAGGCAAAGATTGGAAAAGAATAGAAAAGGAGGGATAAATATGGCACAACGAGGTATAAGGGAATATGACGCCAAGAAGATTCTGGCTAAACATATAGTGCGGTTTTCAAACGGGAAGTTTACGTACCCGGGCAAGGTTGCTCTGGTTACACCGGATAAGAGCATAGAAGCGGAAAGTGATGAGAAGCCCTGGTTGAAGACGGATAAACTGACGGTGAAGTCTGACCAGCTATTTGGAAAGCGGGGCAAACACGGACTCATACTCGTGGGCGCCACTTATAATGAGGTGAAGAAATGGCTGGAGGAGAAGATGAACAGCACGGTGGAGGTGGGCAAATCCCGAGGGAAACTAACGCACTTCCTCGTTCAGTCCTTCATGGAGGTTGACAAGGAGTATTACCTAGCCTTCACCGGTCATCGCAACGGCGATTATATCCATTTCTCGAGGGCGGGCGGCGTAGACATAGAGGCTAATTGGGACAAGGTCATCACCATCAATGTTCCAATAGCAGCAAAGATTGAGGATGTTGACCTCACACCCATTTTGAACGCGGCACGTGACGCGGACATGGAAACACTCGGAGCTCTCATAACAGCCCTGTTCCGCTTGTATCGCGAACTGCAATTCGGGTTCCTGGAGTTTAACCCGTTCTCCTTTACGGACGGAGAGTTCCTTCCGGTAGACACCGTGGCGCGATTGGACGACACCGCTCATTTCCTCTGCTCTGAAGAGTGGGGCGACGCAGAGTTCCCTGTTCCTTTCGGCCGGGAATTGCGGCAGGAGGAGCAGTACATAAAGAAACTGGACGAGAAGAGTGGATCATCATTGAAACTCACCATGCTGAATCCTCAAGGCAGAGTTTGGACAATGGTTGCTGGTGGGGGCGCGAGCGTAATCTATGCAGATACCGTGGTCGATCTGGGGTTTGGTGGTGAATTGGCAAACTACGGCGAATACAGTGGAGATCCCAGCACAGGCGAGACCTACGAGTATGCAAAGACAATATTGGATTTGATGACGAGAGAGAAGTCAGAGAACGGTAAAATCTTCATTATAGGCGGTGGAATAGCGAACTTCACCGATGTGGCAAAGACCTTCGATGGGATAATAATGGCTCTCGAGGATTACGCGGAAAAGCTGAAAGAACAGGGTATTAAGATATACATACGGCGTGGCGGGCCGAACTATGAGGTAGGCCTGGCAAAGATTCGCGAGGCAGGGCGCAGATTGGGGCTGGATATGGAAGTGCATGGACCTGACCTGCACATGACAAAGGTGGTTAGTATAGCACTGAAAAATCTGAATGGAGGTGCGTGAAATGACCAAACCAGATTATGTATTGTTTGATAAGGATACAACAGCCATTATATTTGGTAATCAGCCGGCGGCAGTTCAGAGAATGCTGGACTTTGACTATCTTTCCGGAAGGGTGCAACCGTCAGTGGCTGCAGTGATAAATCCCAGCGGTGGTAGCAAAGGGCTTATGAAGGTGTTCTTCGGCGGGCGGGAGATGGTGATACCGGTATACAACAATCTTGGGTCCGCAGTGGAGCAGCATCCTGAGGCAGATGTGGTCATCAACTTTGCATCCTTCCGTTCAGCTTACAATGTTTCTATAGAGGCGCTCGAATATCCGGGCATTAAGACGCTCGTTATTATTGCTGAAGGCTTACCAGAACGGCAGACAAGGGAGCTCGTTGCGTTAAGTAAGAAGCTGGGCAAGTGGATCATCGGGCCTGCAACGGTAGGCGGGTTTGTACCCGGCGCATTCAAAATCGGCAATGCTGGCGGCGCGTTGTCCAACCTCAGCATGTCAAAACTTTATCGGTCCGGAAGTGCTGGTTTTGTCTCTAAATCGGGCGGTATGTTGAACGAGATGGCGAATATGATCGCATTGAATTCTGATGGTGTGTATGAGGGTGTTGCGATCGGTGGCGATAAATATCCCGGCTCAACACTTGTTGAGCACCTGCTACGGTACGAAGCGAATCCGAACATAAAGATGATGGTCGTGCTCGGAGAGGTTGGCGGTAAGGACGAATATGATATAGCAGATGCATTGAAGGACGGCAAGATAAAGAAGCCTGTAATCGCGTGGGTTACCGGTACATCGGCAAAGGTCTTTCCGAGCGAGGTGCAGTTTGGCCATGCCGGTGCTATGGCTCGAGGTGAGGCTGAAACCGCAGACGCAAAGAACGCGGCACTGAAGGAGGCCGGGGCAATCGTGCCGAACTCATACGACGACTTCGGCGACCGTATTCGTGACGTGTATGAGGATCTCAAGACCAAGGGCGTCATAGAAGAGAAGGGTGAGGTGACTCCGCAAGAAATACCTGTTGACTATAAGCCAGAGACCATGAGAAGGCCCACCAATATCATGAGCACAATCTCGGACGACCGGGGTGAGGAACTGCTGTACGCTGGCGTACCGATAAGCAAGGTTATCCAAGAGGGGTATGGCGTAGGTGATGTTGTCTCATTGCTGTGGTTCAAGAAGCGCTTGCCAAAGTATGTTACGGATTTCTTAGAACTCGGGCTCATGCTAACTGCAGACCACGGCCCATGCGTGAGTGGTGCACATAACGCCATTGTGACCGCTATGGCTGGCAAGGATCTAACTGCAACGGTGGCATCCGGTGTATTGACAATCGGTCCGCGGTTTGGTGGTGCGATAGACGGTGCTGCTAAAAACTTCAAGGCTGCCTTGGAGAGGGGTTTGACACCACGCCAGTTTGTGGACGAGATGAAGGACAAGAACATAAATATACCGGGGATAGGCCACCGTGTGAAGAGCGTGCAGAATCCGGACATGCGTGTAAAACTCATTGAAGATTGGGCTTTTGCCAATCTGCCAAAGCATGAGCTTTTAGACTATGCACTCGAGGTGGAGAAGATAACGACAGCCAAGCGTAACAACCTCATATTGAACGTAGATGGCTGCGTAGGTATCGTGTTCGTTGATATTCTGCGCTCTACAGGGATATATACCGAGGATGAGATAGATGAGATTATTAATATCGGCACACTCAATGGCATATTCGTCTTGGGGCGGACGATCGGCATGATCGGGCACTACTTAGACCAGAACCGCTTGCACTCCGGACTGTACAGGCATCCGTGGGACGACGTTCTGTATATGTTACCCGATGAGGAAGAAGTGTTGAAACACCGGGAGACGAAATAGAATAGAACAGGAGAGAGAGGAGACAAAAATGACCGATAAGATCCAGATGAAGGCCCCGTTGGTGGAAATGGACGGAGACGAGATGACAAGGATAATGTGGGGTATGGTGAAGGAGAAGCTTCTACTGCCATATATTAATCTCAAAACCGAGTATTATGACCTCGCACTTAAGAAACGTGACGAGACCGATGACAAAATAACCATAGAGGCAGCAGAGGCGATAAAGAAGTATGGCGTGGGTGTCAAGTGCGCAACCATAACGCCAAACGCCGCCAGAGTCAAGGAATATAACCTGAAAAAGGAGTGGAAGAGCCCCAACGGCACAATCAGAGCGATACTGGACGGTACTGTTTTCAGGGCGCCCATAATGGTCAAGAACATAAAACCCGCAGTGAAAAACTGGAAAAAGCCAATACTAATAGGGCGGCATGCATACGGTGATGTTTACAAGAACGTTGAGCACCGGATTGAGGGTGCGGGGAAGGCCGAGATTGTATTCACGACTGAGAACGGTGAGGAAGTTCGGCACACGATACATGATTTCAATGGTCCTGGTATAATACAGGGCATACACAACCTGGATGGCTCAATAAGTAGCTTTGCCGAGGCGTGCTTCGCTTACGCACTGGACCAGAAGGTGGATCTCTGGTTCGCTACAAAGGATACTATATCCAAGACCTACGACAACAACTTCAAGGAGCTATTCGAGAAGATCTATGAAGAGGAGTACAAGAAGGAGTTTGAGAAGGCAGGGATAACATACTTCTATACGTTGATAGACGATGCGGTGGCAAGGATAATGAGGTCGGAGGGTGGCATGCTCTGGGCATTGAAGAACTACGATGGCGATGTGATGTCGGATATGCTTGCCTCTGCTTTCGGGAGTTTAGCTATGATGACTTCGGTCTTAGTATCACCGCATGGCTACTTCGAGTATGAGGCCGCGCACGGCACGGTGCAGAAACATTATTACAAGTATCTCAAGGGCGAGAAGACTTCTACCAATTCCGTGGCACTCATATTTGCATGGAGTGGTGCATTGCGAAAGCGTGGCGAGCTTGATAACATACCTGAGCTTGGAGTATTCGCGGATAAATTAGAAGCAGCCGCTTTAGAAACAATAGAAGACGGGATAATGACCGGCGACTTAGCAAAACTGGCTGAGCCGCCTGCACAGAAAACAGTATACACGGCAGAGTTCCTGGATGAGGTGGCACGGCGGCTGGGAGACGAAGGATAAGATACGATTCTGAGAATAAGTAGATTGACCGGTGACCGGCTGGTTCGAGTTGTACGGGCTGGCAAAGGAGAGAATGCTGCAAGAAGCAAAAGATGCGTAAGAGTTAGCGAGAAAGGGCGCGAGGGTGTGGTGATAAATATCGAGAGAGATAGTTATACCTGACGATAATCTGACGATAATCTGACGATTCCTTACGCCAGTTTATGGTATATGAATTCTCCTTTTCATCAACATATTTTCTAAATTAATGTATGATTGATATTATCAGCCATCCAATTCCAAAAATGTCACCAATAAAGTTCAACACTCGTAGCAACGCCTAACGGCTCCCAGCGACACCATCCCAAATCCTCTTGCCGTTCATCTAACCGTTCACGCATTGCATTCAATTCCTTTCCTCTCATCTCCAATTCAGCCTCTCTCGTTTTCAGCTCATTATACCTCTCAGTCAGTCGTTCATATTCTTCAGGGTCGCTTATATATGTTCTGCCCCCAACAGCCGTTTCATACGCTTCAACATCTTCTTCGTATGCTTTGGCATCAGCATTATACTTCTCGACATCGCCATTGTAAGCGTTTATATCATCTTCAAGCTCCGCCCAATTCTGCTTATACGCATCATAGAACCAATACTCCGGCGATGTGGCTTTGTCCATGCTTATCACGCCATACTCGTTACCATCAACCACGTACGCGATCTTATCATGCTTACACGCTCTTCTTTCTTCGCTATCAGTAAGTTCTGCAATTACTGGGGAAGAAAACCCGCTGGTGCAATCCACGTAGACAAGCCCCTTATCCGTCGTGTTGAACGCAGTGAGTGCATGCCCTTCTCCTACAACGAAATCCACGCCAACATACGCTGCTTTAATGCCCGACACCTCGGCATTATTGTGCAGCATCTCGGCAAAGTCTGCACAGACAAAAGAAGCGTCGAGATAAGGTTGCTCATCAGTGTTATCGCTTTGTAAAAAAGCGATTAACTCGTCCCATGTAGGGTCTGTGGCATTTTTATAATTAACGAGGCACACTTCCGACCCAGAAGCTTTGGAGTAGGGAATCTCTTGCTTAGTAATGCTCGGATTGAAAATCTCTTCAGCTACACTTTGAAAAGATGATTGAATTTCACCAGATTGGAAAGCAGGATATAAGAAATAACTGGCAACTGCTACAATTGCTAAAATGAACAGAACTGTTAAAGCGTTTTTAATTTTCATTTCTCTTACTTTTCTATATTTGTATCTCCGTATTCTTTACAACTTAACACGTCGATACAAAGAACATATGATTTTTTCGCGCGGTATAAAACCAGTTAAAAATAGACGGTTTGCCTTTCAGATCATTATCCCTCTTATTCCGTCTTAAATATCACCTTACATCACCACGACAACCAGAAGAATCATAACGACTTTTGCAATCATACTACTCAGGTAATTTATAACGGTTATCTTCACGCCGAGCTTGCCAAACAGTGATATGTACATGGATAGGCTGTATTTCAGGTAGACCAGCGTTATAATCAACATGCTGCCAATAAGCAGTGTTAATATGGCTTGTTTTGCTGTGATTGCCCCTTTTGCGAGCAGCGCGGCAACAATAGCGTAGCCTGCGGAGAAATGCGCTAAATCCGCAACGAGTGCGGTGATCACCTCACCGGGTAAATCTAATACCCGTAAGACGGGATCAAAGATTACACTGATAGTGTTCATGAGGCTGAGCGTGAACAGGAAATCAATGACCAAAAATGCCACCACCATTATTGGTAACACCCTTTTTAACGTGCTAAACGATTTTTTCAGTGCCGTTTTAAGTTTCTGATTCTTTGGCGTTTTCTCAGCGTACTCATAGATCTCCTCTTCGACATATACATATGGTTGAGGCGGAAAACGAATTTTAGCATAAACAAAAGCGGCAAGGGACTGTAGAAACGCAGAGAGCAGACTAAGCGCAATGTAAATGCTGCCAATAAAAGGACCTAAAAGCACAAGTGCTATAGGTGCGTGCACTCTGAACAGCGATTCGCCAACGACAATAGGAAACGTGCTCATCACCACCGTGAGTATCGTCTCCTTATCGCCAATCTTACCTTCATGATAGAATCCAGCTAAGGTTGCTTTCCCCGCTGTGGGGTTGAAAAAGGAAGCGAAAAGAGAAACTGCACCACCTTTCGGAAGGTTAGATGCACGGCAGAACGGTCTTATGAGCGGTGACAACTTTCTCATCATGTCGCTTTCCAGCACGATGTTCGCAATGATCACGCCCACGGTAATGAGGGTTACAGCTCGGATTAAAAAGATCGCGGTGTTCATGCCTTACTACTAATGAAAACTCCGAAGGAATATCTAATTTCTGGAGAAGTTGTATAGACGGTTAATCGAGCAAATTCCTTGATGTATCTAATCACACCTCCAACGTGCTCTGTTTCGTGCTTCGTTCTTTTATCCGCGCGCTCCACCTTCGGTAATCCTTCAATTTCCACGCACCTGCTTTCTTCAAATCTGGAATAGCACATGCTGGTACTGTATCCAAGGAATGGCATTGTAAACAACTACCATAACAACCTCTAACGGGCTCAAACCGCTTCCCATCTCCTTCTCTTATGTAAAGAGGTATGTCAATACCCTCGCAATTGTTAGAACTCATAAACTCATTGTTCAAGCCTTTGACCATCTTCCCGTTGATAGACTCGAACTCCATACAGAGCCCCATCGTCACCTTATTTCTATCGCAAATCGTTCGCATCATGCTAAACAGCTTTCTCCGGTATTCTATATTAGCATGAAGACGTCCGCTCATCCTTTCTTTATACAAGCTCTCAAACTGCCTTTTAGGAATGCCAAACCTCTTTTCTAATTCATTA
Organism: Methanosarcinales archaeon; assembly: GCA_030611045.1. Taxonomy (GTDB): domain Archaea; phylum Halobacteriota; class Syntropharchaeia; order Alkanophagales; family Methanospirareceae; genus JACGMN01. Next base: position 23,298 of record JAUWQN010000007.1, on the reverse strand, counting down.
TAGAGTTCGTACTTCATCACAAGAGGAATATCCATACAGCTCGTTATGATATGCTCTGCACCGGCATCAACCACTTTCTGCACCAATTCTTCCAGTTCTTCCTGTTTATCCGTCACATAAGGGATTATCGGGTCAATTCTGCACACGGCGAACTTATCTGCATTTGCAAGCCGTTCTATGTTCCGGACCAGTTCGTCGGTTGATGCACCACCAGCCATCAGTTGCCGTCGCGTATCCTCATCCAGCGTTAGAATAGATACTTCTCCAAACGAGTGCTCTTGCTTTTTAATCAGTTTCAGCGCCGTTTCGCTTATCCTCCCTTTTGTGGTGAACTGCACAGGGATATTACAGTCAACAAACTCTTTCAATATCTGCTCACTCAATTCGTATTTCTCATTTAGCGGCTGGAATGGATCGGTCACAGGAGAGAGATACCCGCAGCTCGCAACGGTTAGTCCGTCCAGTTGCCGCGCGACTTTCGCTGCAAAATCATTGAATACTGTAACAATTCCTTTCTCTCGAAAGACCCTGAAATAGCCGCCCAACGCATGTGAATAACAAAATAGGCAGTTATGGCTGCAACCGTTATACGGGTTTATCAAGAGCCGCTCTGAGGTGCATTCCCTGTTTCCATAAGGCTCTATCCCGTTCCACCAGCCGTGTTGCTCCTTATTCGAATCAACAATGATATGTGGTATCGGGCGTTTTATAACCTCGTATTGTTTTGATGTTCGCCCGAATTCAACGGTTATCATCGTGGATTTGGTATCCATATTTTTAATAGCATAAGGGGGATATTTATAGGTGGACTGCTTCTACCTCCTTCAATGCAATAGGGAATGAAAATGAAAGGACAGTGGAATGAGTTAAAATTCGGAAAAAGAACGTTTTCCCCGACGGTGCGAACGTTAGAGGAGATGACAGAGGTTATTTTTAATAAGCACTTTTTAGCGAACGCGAGCATGGATATGGAGCTGTATTACATGTTCCGGGACGTAGCAAGGGACGAAGAGGACGCAAATAAGATAAGGGAAAGAGGGTGGAGATACGACGTCACGATTATACCGTCGAGTACGCTCGGCGTGGAATTTGTTAAAACTGCGGGGCATTATCATCCTTGTCCACCGGACTCAAAACTAACCTATCCTGAGATATATGAGGTATTAGAGGGCGAAGCGCATTATTTGTTACAAAAGCGGGAAGAGACACAGGGCGTTGAAAGGATAACTGACGTAATAGTAGTAAAAGCATGGGCAGGGGATAAGGTTGTTATTCCCCCCAATTACGGGCATGTTACGATTAACCCATCAGAAACGACGTTGAAGATGGCTAACTGGGTTGCAAGAACGTTCTCCCCGGTATACGAGCCGATAAAGAATAAGGGTGGAGCAGCGTATTTCGAACTGACCACTGGCGAGTTCATCAAGAACGACCATTATGAAGAGGTTCCGGATATTAGATTCTTAAAACCGTTGGATACATGGATAAATGATTTAGCGCTGAGCAAAGAGGTCGAGATGTATGAGCTACTTAAAGAACCCGAAAAGCTGGATTTCCTTATAAATCCTGACCCGTGGTTTACTTAAAGTTCAAAAATATACGGGGAGCAAACTTCACAGGAAAAGTTGAGCTACATATACAAGATGCAAAGCGATATAGAAGATCAGATAAGGACTGCGATAGACGTAATAAAAAGTGGGGGCACGATAGTGTATCCTACGGAAACGGTGTATGGATTAGGTGCTGATGCGTTCTCGGAAGAAGCAGTGCGAAAAGTATACGGGATAAAACAGAGAGATTTATCACTCCCCCTATCCCTCGCTGTATCATCATTCGAGATGTTGCAGACCGTTGCATATGTAGATTCAGACTTGTTAGCTATTCTGACCGAGCTGCTGCCTGGGCCGGTCACGGTATTATTGAAAAAAAGAGATATTGTGCCCGATCTCTTAACTGCGGCATCTAATCTCGTTGGCGTTCGATTCCCGGATAATAAGATAGCACTGCGCATAATAGAAAAAACGGGACCGATAACCTCAACAAGTGCAAATATATCTGGTAGAACCCCACCGACTTGCGTCGAAGAAGTAGAAATAGAATCAGATGTTATTATAAATGGAGGGAGATGTAAGTATAGTATGCCGTCCACAGTGGTGGCTATGACGAGCGTGACGGCGAACGAAGAAGAGGCAGATACAAAAGTAAAAATCGGGATAGAAATAGAAATAAAAAGAAAGGGAGCATGTTATGACAGAGTATTGCACGTCCTGCGGAATAAAGCTGTTGGAGAAGGGTTTCACCGTTTTTCCGTGCCCGAGCTGCGGAGAGAGCGAGATAGGTAGATGCGCGAAATGCAGAAAGCAAAGTAATTTATACAAGTGTGATGAATGTGGGTTTGTGGGTCCGTAAAAAATGAGATGGCAAGGTAAATCAAGGCGAAAGTACACCGGGGGAAGGCTTCACCTTAACCGGAGGAAGATGGAACATGAGGCAGGTAGACCTGCAGCAGACACTACTATCGGAGAGACACGAAGACGGAAAATCAGAACGCGAGGTAGCAACGTGAAAATGCGGTTGCTCAGGTGCGAATTTGCAAATGTTGCAGACCCAAGGAGTGGAACCACAAAAACAGTTAAAATAATAACTGTGAAAGAAAATCCTGCAAATCCGTTCTACGCACGGCGGAATATCACCACAAAAGGCGCAGTAATAGAGACTGAGATTGGCGATGCGGTGGTAACGAGCAGACCGGGTCAAGTGGGAATTGTGAATGCAGTGTTAAAATCTTCTTGAAGAAGAAGGCAAAAAAAGTAAAGAGTTCTACTACTTTAAAACGGTAACAATATATGTTCAGAAAATAGACAAAAAGACCCATACTGTGCGACTGACCGGTGGTGACAGGGGTCAAGTAGCTAAAGCTGAAGATAATCACATAGTTATTGAACGAAAGTGGTATCCCGCGTAAAATGTATAAGGTAGAAGGCACAATTTCGGGCGATGTTGGGCTGCACCAGTTCGATTTTATCGCCGAGAGAGCGGTAAGAAGAAATGAGTATGTAAAAGTATGGAACGAATTAGATGGTTGGATACTGGGAAGAGTTACATCTATAGTTGATGCAGCGAAAAAAACAGCTACCGTGGAGATTATCGGGTATAAAGACGAACGTGGATTTTTAATGCAGCCAAGAAGCACACTCCCTCGCGATGAGAAGGTGTTCAAAGCAGATCAAACCTTCATCATGGAGACGTTGGGGCTCAAAACCGGGGGAATACACCTGGGTCTGCTGGACGGACGCAACATTCCGGTGCATCTGAGGAAAGAGGAACTCATCCAGAAACACTGTAGCATATTAGCGAAGACGGGCAGTGGAAAATCATACACTGCTGGCGTGCTCATAGAGGAGTTGCTTGAGAAGAACGTTCCCTTACTTATAATTGACCCTCACGGCGAGTATCTTTCACTGAGATACGAGAACAGGAGTGAAGAAGAGCGGAAACAGATGGAAAAATTCGGGATTGCTCCCAAAGGGTATGCCTCCAAAGTTGTTGTTTATACGCCGTCAAATTTTTCGATAAACCCGGATGCTGATAAGTTGTTCCGCATAGATGGGATAAATTTGAGTGTAAACGAATTATATGACTTTTTTACCCTGTCTGATGCGCAATTAGGCGTTTTATACCAGTGTATAAACGAGATAAAAGCGCAAAAGGAGTTCTATACAATTGATGACATCATTAAAGGGATTGCAGAGAGCAAAAGCACCGCGAAATGGAGAATGATCCATTTTTTGGAACGAATCCGGGAGACGGGCATATTATCCGACAGTCCGACACGTATAGAAGAGCTTGTCAAAGGAGGAAAGGCGTCTATAATAGATATGAAAGGCGCTGAGCCGAAATTGCAGCAATTGATTGTTTATCGGCTCTGCAAAGAGGTATTTGAAGGCAGGAAGATGGGTAAGATCCCACCTTTTGTGCTCGTTATCGAAGAGGCGCACAACTTCTGCCCTGAACGTGGGTTTGGGCAGGCGGTCAGCTCAAATATTTTGAGAACCATAGCTTCGGAAGGCAGGAAATTTGGGCTTGGGCTGCTGGTCATCTCGCAGAGACCTGCACGTGTGGATAAGAACGTTATCTCGCAGTGTAATACGCAGATAATCCTGAAGGTGACGAATCCAAATGACATTAAGGCGTTGAGCAGAGGTCTGGAGTTCATGAGCAGTGAGATGGAAGAGGAGATCAAAAGAATACCACAGGGTGTTGCTTTACTATCCAGTCCGAGCATAGAGATGCCCATAATGGTTGATGTCCGAGTGCGGAAGAGTGAACACGGCGGTAGAGCTGCGGAAACAGAGGGAGCAGAGAAAAAAGAGGCGGTATCGAAGACTGATGAATGGACTGCAGAGGAGAAAGAGGAACGGAAAAGCATGCTCTCGCGGTTGCTGTTTGAATGAATTTGGACAACCGAAGGGGTTGGCTGAGTTCAAAGGCTCTTTCCCCACAGTTATTTTAAACGATCTTTATAGAAACACGACTAAACTAAGATCTTGCCTGCTTTGCAGGATACCACCCTCCCGGGCGTACCTCGAACTTCCAAACCTCCTTGAAAGGATATGAGCGTTTTATACCCTCTTGCTGGCTTATCTTTCCTGTCTGTCCTTCTTTCCAATCTTTTCTATCCATCGTCCCGAAAACAAAATACTCATTACCAACAATATCCGGTTCATACTCTTCACAGATGGCAGCAAGGAGACCTTCTAACTCCGCCTGTTTGACAATGATCAAATCACAGTTGGGACAATACCGGCAAATCTTGTTGAGAGAGAATAAATGTTTGGGGTCAATGTGGATAACTAAGCAATGCTTTCTAATCTTCGTTTTCCCGTCACATTTCGGACATCGGGTGAACGCCATATCCTCATAAGGATTCAGGAAAAAATAATGCCGTGCTCTTTTTAGCGCCCTTTGGATATTATTCGATTTGTCAGACATCTGCGGATACCTCCTCCCTATAAGTTAGCAAGTTCCTTGCCAACCTTCTCTGTCTTCTTTATCTCAACCGCAACTGCGGGCATTCTGCCTTTTGGTAATACTGATCCGAGTTCCTGAGAGGGATAAACACGTTTCAGCAACTGCTTTTTTTATAAATATTAAGAACAGAGCTAAAATAGAGAATATGAAGTTACCAATCGAGAACCGGAAATACTCTAACGAAATAACTGCAGATGATGACGGAGAACACGTGAGTATCGCGGGCTGGGTGCATGAGAAGCGTGATCTCGGTGGAGTCTTTTTCCTTATTGTACGTGATCGGGAAGGCTTTGCTCAGGTCACGCTGCACAAGAAGACAATAGGGAAGGAGCTGTTTGAACGGGCGAAAAAAGTCCCTCGTGAATCAGTAGTGGCGATAGAAGGAATAGTAAAGAGCGAGCAGAAAGCGCCGAATGGTTATGAACTCATACCCGAGCAAATGGAGGTTCTCAGTGAGGCATCGCACGTTTTACCCCTGGATATCACGGGAAAAGTTGGTGCCGAATTGGACACGCGGTTGGATGCGAGATTTATGGACGTGAGAACCGAGCGAACAAAGCATATATTTATTATTCGCAGTCGTGTCCTTAAAACGATTAGAGATTTCCTCGACGCGCGAGGCTTTATCGAAATAAATACGCCCAAGATAGTGAGTGCCGCGACGGAAGGTGGTACTGCGCTCTTTCCGATTACTTATTTTGAACGAGAAGCGTTCTTAAATCAGAGCCCCCAACTTTACAAACAGATGCTCATTGCTTCTGGTTTTGACTCGGTATTCGAAATAGCGCCAATATTCAGGGCTGAAGAGCACGACACTACAAAGCATCTTAACGAAGCGTCGTCGGTGGATGTAGAAGTTGCATTTGTCTCGGATAAGGAGGTAATGAAGCTCTTAGAGGCGCTTATTGCGTCTGTATATTCAAAGGTTGCGTTATATCCTGGTTTATCTAAGCTGAATTTACAATTGGAAGTTCCAAAAGTACCTTTCAGACGTATAACTTATGGCGAAGCAATAGAGCTAATTTTAGAGGCAGGTGAACAGATAGAATGGGGTGAAGACCTTAGCACTTCCGCTGAACATATCCTCGGCAAGACGATAGGCGAGCTTTATTTCATCACCGATTGGCCACGTGCGATAAAACCGTTTTATGCCCAACCGACCGAAGGCAAAGATACGTGCGATGCGTTTGACCTGATGCACCCGCGATTAGAGCTCGCTTCTGGATCGCAGCGGGTTCATTCGTACGAGCTGCTGAAGGAGAACATCGAATCAAAAGGTCTCAGTGCAAAAAGTTTTGAGTTTTATCTCAACGCTTTTCGTTATGGTATGCCGCCACATGCGGGGTGGGGGCTTGGCGTTGAACGACTGCTTATGAGCATGCTGGAGATAGATAACGTGCGGGAAGTCGTGCTATTCCCACGGGATCGGAGAAGGTTGGTACCGTGACGTGAAAGCGAGGATAAGTGAAAGAGGAATTTGGTAAAATCGAATTGTTTATTCAACACCGCGGTTGAAATGGCCGCGTGTGTGCTTTCGCCGCTGTGATTTTTTTACTGTTTTACCGTTAAGGACGTCCTTGTACAAGCCGATTATTCTCTCTGCATTACCATCAGTAAGATCAAAGAAGAATTTGTTTATACCAATATCGCAGGAATCGCAGAGTTTTGTTATATCGTTGAAAAGACCTATGGGCACGCTGTTCAGTATCTGCGTGCAGTTGAATTCATTTCGTACAGGAAAAGCAAACCCCTTTTCGTCCTTCAGTGCGCTATCTTTCAGCGGATATTTGGTAGTCATAAGAACAGGTCTGCCATGAACGAACACGGCGAAATTTTTGTTTTTGAATTCTAAAAGCTCGGATAGATTAAGCTCTGGCGATACTATAGGAATCGCACCATATTTTTTAATAAACGCTACATCTATGTCATTGAAGACGTTCGCGGAATAATCAAGATAAACCGTTCGTGCTTCTGATTGTAATAGCTTGGAGATCAGCCCGATGTTGCCGAGAAGAATAGCATTAGGATCTTTAGCATTTACCTTGCTTATAGCGTCCGCGACATCGGAATCGGACAGAATCTGCGGTATATACGGTGATGCATTGCTTTCCGGGAAATCATGGGCGAAGACCGAGTAAAAAACAGCATTTGCGCCGGCTTTTAACGCGTCTCGTGCCTCTTCTTTGGAATACACCTTTGCTAAGATCTCCATACCGTCTGATTCGGTTTCTTCGATTATCGGATTTATTATCCGACGCTTTGATCTGATGAGTGTGCTTATTTTCGGGTTTGGTTTTACTGGTGCATAGTGCGTTTTTTCCCTTGACGATGTCTTGTAAATTCTATCCCCTGTTATTGCGCGGATGAAGAGTTTTACCGTTTCCCCGGTGTTTGCTGAAGATACCGGGGTTCCGTCTTTTTCAAGCTTCTTTATGACTGCACCATCAATTCCAGCTTTTGTCCAGATGCCGATCCCATCTCCAACTGACAATGTTTCATGTAGTGTAAGCGTTGTATCTTCGCCTATTACTCCCAAAAAGAGCCCGCGGTTCTTTGGACTGTCACAGGCTGTAATCTCAGTTGCACCAAACATGCAGCCCTCGGTAAATTCGCGGTTGAATTCAAGTGCAAGCTCTTTTAGTTCCTTCTCAGGCACTCTAAAATCCTCAGCATAATATGAATCAACGGCAAGGCGGTAAACTCTCGTTGCAAGTGCGGTATACCGTGGGCTTCGGAGCCTACCCTCGATCTTTAACGAGGTAACACCCGCGGTTATTATCTCCGGAATTCTGCCGGCGAGGCATAAATCCTTTGTACTCAACAGGTAACTGTGGTTGTATTTCTTCCTGCACGGTTGTGCGCACAATCCTCGATTGCCACTTCGTCCACCCAAAAAACTTGAAAAGAGACACTGCCCACTGTAGCTGAAACAGAGCGCACCGTGAACAAACACTTCAGCATCTAATTCGGTCTTTTCGACAAAGTCCCGTACCTGCGCAAGCGAGAACTCGCGTGGAAGCGTAACCCTGTCCGCACCGGAAAGTAAGTCTGCGTAGTAAGTGTTTGTTATCGCAGCCTGCGTGGATATATGGACTCTGAGGTCAGGAAAGGTATCTTTAAGAAAGCGTGCAAACGAGATGTGCTGAATTATTATCCCGTCTATACCGCGGGCATACGCATCCGATACGGTATCGAAGAACTCACGGAGTTCGCGATTTTTTATCAAAATATTGAAGGTGTTGTATATTTTTACACCGTTATTGTGAGCGTATTCAACCACATCTCGGAGTTCCTCAATCGTGAAATTCTCTGCACGTCGTCGTGCGTTGAAATTACCTACGCCGAAATAGACTGCGTCTGCACCATTTTCAACAGCCGCTTTGAGCGACTTACGATCTCCCACGGGTGATAAAATTTCTACTTTTTCCGGCATTGGTTTACAGTTTTCTGTTTATAGCAATTTTTGTGAAGATTGTATTTAGAAAGGTAAGCCCATCCACCGTTGACAGAAATCTTGGCGATTGGCTTTCGTTAAAGCCTTCCATATTTCTTATGTGCCTCTTCAATTGTCATAATGTTCAATATCTTAACTGTCTTTTCCTCCTCGTAGATTCGATAGAATATCGTATAACTTCGACTTACATGCATCCGAAAGAGGTCATAATTTGGAAGTTGCAACTTCTTCTTGTCATCTCTTCCGGGATGTGGATTATCTTTCAGCGCTTCGAGCTTTCTTTTAATCAATCTTTTGCTCTTTTCTGTAAGCGTATCAATGTATTTCAAAGCATCTGTATTTATAAGGACGCTATACATCCTAAATCTCCACGAATTCCGCGGTTTCTTCAATCCTTTTCATATCTTTCAGGAGCCTGAGCTTTTTCTCGCTTTCTATCATCTCCTCGATTAGTTCACCAAAAGTCTGCCCTGGCTCCTTCAATCTACTCAATTCAGCCCAAATCTCCAGTGGGACAGGTACTCTTTTCGTGGCAACCATGGTAGTTAAATATTCCAAATTTTCACAATATAAAGATTTTGGTTATATCAGTATCTCCGAAAGAAAGAGGTAGTGTTTGGTACGGTCGGCTGCTGCTATTTTCATGTGCGTTCCTTCTAAGATGCGCTGACTAAGATTTGAGAGTAAGCTTCCAGAGGGGAAGAAAGGTTCTTATATTAGGATATCTTAAGGATATCCTATGAAGAAAGTTCCAATCCAAGCTCAGAGCCACCTTGAGCTTGACGGGATACAGGGATTGTTTATCCGGAAGGTGACGAAATTCGGAAACAGCGCCAAGGTCGATTGTCCTAAGGAATATCTTGGTCGCACCGTCTATCTGGTGATCGTATGACGCTAAATCGAGATAGGATATTCCGAACGATAACGACCCTTGATACCTTCGTTAATCATTGCCTGAATCTGAAGCCACAGGGGCCGCACCTTTCTGGCTTTGAGTATAATCGGGACTTATTAAAGGCGGCGATGGCAAATACCTACCTTGAAACCGTGGGATCGAAAGCGGATTCCATCCATCTCGCCATAAAGAATGTGCCGACCTCGAATTTCTACTGGGAATATCTGAGGACGCTCGAGATCGTAGGGAGAAGGTTTAAACTCGATGAGCAGGATGTGGTTCTCGCTTTTGACTATACAGACGAGGATTTTTATGGCGAGGTGCAGGGCTTTTGGATTCATGGATGGACAGGAAAAGCCGCTGTGATGGGGAAGTTCAAGTTCCTCTCCTGCGCTTTGGTGAGTTCAGATATCCCTCAGAGGATCCCTCTCATCTCGATACCAATCCATTTAGGGCACAATATGGCAACAGCGGTGTGCTTTTGCCTCTCTCTTCTCCAGCCGATGGTCAGATCGATCAAGCTCGTTCTCTTCGATCGCGGATTCTACAGCAAAGAGCTCATGCTGACCCTTTCAAAAATCGGTTATCCCTACCTGATCTTCGTTCCCAAGAATGAAAGGGTGAAGAGAGAGCTTGCCGAGATGGCTGAGGCGGAGCGGAAGAAGATCCATTATGAGTTCAAGCTGAATAAAGATAAGACCATCCTTCGCGGCAAAACCACCTTGGCGCTCTTGAAAAAGATCTTCGATCCCTCAAACGGAAAGAGCTTCGACTGGGCGTTCGCCACCAACCAGGACGAGATCGACCTGGACTATATCGTTCCCACGTACAAGGGGCGATGGCGAATTGAGACAGGATTCCGAGTTCAGGACGAAGCCCGCATCAAATCGAAGTCCAAAGATATGAGAATCCGTTTTTTCTTCTTTGTCTACGAGCAGGTGCTCCAATTGCTATGGGCGATACTGTATAAGGAGGAACTGAGCTTCAAAGCATTTGTCATAGCGATGTATGAGATGAGCAACGAAAGAGTTGCACGGGCAGAGAGGAGAGCCGCGAGGGCCACTGCATAGATACCAGAGGGTATGCGGTGATAGGCCAGTGAAACCTCCGGGGTTCAGTGGCAGTATATCCACCTCAACGCTTTCCTTCTCAAGAAGAATGGAGGGTTAGCTTGGGCTTTCTCACCCTGTTTTATATTCGGAGATACTGTATATCAAGCTGCATCTGCATCACGAATTTGGCGAGTTTCTGCATGTGCTCGTTGTTCTCTGTGAACGGCATCTCTTGGAGAAGGAGGCGTTAATAAAGATAGCACGGGCGCCGGAGGATATTTGATTGGTAGAGAGGTAAGTTGCAATCATGCTATTCTGATTTTATTTTATTGCGATTTTGATTTGCGAATTACGGGGCATTATCTGAATTATCCACAAGTACACCAGTTACTTTCGCAAATGAGTATTTAATTGCTTATTCTATTTTAACAATTATTCCACGCTCTTCTCCAAATATACCCGTGTGGAATGCCTTCTATAGGAATTGTAGATATAGACGAATCATCTTCCATTACTTTTTCCTGATAAAATTTATCCCATGGGGATTTATTTCTAAGATTATCCCAAGGTATGTGAACATGACCATAATAATAATTGTCAGTTCCTCTAGTTGTATCTTCATTAACTGTGGCTTTTATAGAATCTAATTCATAAGATACTGTTTTCAATGCATCGTTATCTTGATCATAAAATAAAGCAAAGGTGTGCCCTCTAATATGATGATCTCTCGGTATGAGTACATGTCCCAAAATACCGTCAATATTTATACTTTTTCCAAGTGTTTTTTCAACTAAGGCTCTATCGAGACAAATACCAAAAAAGTATCCATCTTTTTTATAATGCTCCCACTGCCAATTTGGGTTTGTATTATGTTTTATAAGAACTTTTTTTCCATCAATTATTAAAGGTTCACAACTTTTTTCTCTGCCGGGATGGGAAAAATTTCCTTTGTAACCACTATCTATATATTTCTCTATGTCTTCATCAGCGTATCCCTTATTTATCATAAACTCTCTCATTTCTTTAAGAGTGCTTGCATTTACAAAACTCCATTTAAAATCTTCCAAGCCCATTTGTCTGTCTCTAAAAGTATTTTCCCAACAACATGCTTCTCTATTTTCGTAAGGTATTGGAAGCATCGTTCCACCAGCACCCCAAACCAACCCGACATCTGCCCCTATGGGATAGTCCTTAGCCTGCCAATCAGCACCCTTATCTTTGACTATCTCATCGGTTTCAATTATAAAATCGATCGTTTCCGGAACGTATTTTCTTACTTGTTGCTTAACCTGTTCATCGCCTATTGTGATTACAGCACCATAATCTATTGCAGCGGCCAGAGCAATTTTTTTATATTCTTTTGGTATATCTCTGTCTTCTAAGAGATGTAATAAGACTTGTAATTGAGTGTTGTGATCTGGCACAACATACTTAAACATACTTTGATCTGGTACTCCATACTCATCAATCAAGTACAGACCTTTCTTTAGTTCATAATCTGTTTTTGACGATTCAACAATTCCTTTAAATTCGTTCACCGCTTCTTTTTCCTGATCATTGATTCCATCTTTTATATCTGGTAAATTGTACAAGTCATCAGTTAAATAACCATATTCTCCTTTTTGCGGATTGAAATTTTTAACCCATTCCAAATCTTTATAGTTAATTCCATCAATAACATTCTTAGAAACTAAAATTCGTAATAAATCTGGCTTGTTTTGAACAATATAACTCACAAATTTCTCCTCTTCTTCTGATATTTGCCTATCTTCGATGAACTCTCCCATTCCAAGAACCCATTTCGCTGCATCTGGATCATTCTGACTTATTTTATAGACCAAATCAATATATTCTGAAATCTCGTCATCAGGAACTTCTTTTGTATAAACTTCAGGAATTTTGTAAAGATTATTTGTCAAATCACCAAGAACTAACGTTTTGTTGATAAATTGTTTTTCATCTTGTGTAATTTTTTCGTCTTCGTAAAGCATATTAGTTGTCAGTAAGACATTGACAGCTTCTTTATCAATTCTATTTACTTCGCCAAGCAATTTTATGTATTCTTTGAAATCATCGGTCAGATGACCATTATATAAACTCGACTTTAACAAAGCCAACTCTTTTATTGTCTCTTCAGATAATCCGTGGTCACTCGCGTACTGATATAATTCTTCATGTATTTTCGGATGTGTATCTTTATAGTTTGGGATTCCATCGTGGTCATAATCTCCTATCGGCGTGTTCTCAGGTTCTTTGATATGAGTGGGTGAAGGCGTTGGTAGAGGGGGGTATTGGGGTGCATTATCACTGTATTCTACGTAATCTACAAACATCCCTATTGAAATGGTTATTACTATTATAACTATTAAGCCTGTTATTGTTTTTTTCATCTTTTCACTCCTTTTTAGAAACCCCAACCCTCCACACCACCACCATCACTATAAGGAGAAGCACGGCATACGCGAGGAACAACACACGAGCACCGAAGATTTCAGAAAGAGCGCCGCAAAGAAGTGGAATACCACCCATCCCTGCATAAAATACCGTATAGTAGATTCCCATTACTTTTCCCTTACTTTCTTGCTCTTGTCCTCTTTCACCTCCCCCCGCAGCTTTCGACGCTAACGTTAACGTGCCAAGTGTAATCGCGCCCAGACCTGCGCCGAGGAGAACGCTCATTATAACAAGTTCAAAAATGGTGGTTGCGAAGTAAAGCACCAGCAAGCCGCAAGCGCACAGAAACAAGCCAGCAATCGAGAGCATGATTTCCCCTATCTTCGTCATCAGCCGGTTAAATCCCACTTGCAGTACTGCAAACACCATAAACATCGTGGAAAGAATTGCACCGATGACTCCTGTTGAAAGCCTGAGGTTCTCGGGCGCAAAAGCAAACGGGGAGAACAAGGCGCCCATAATGGCTGCAACACCTATGCCAAAGAATATTATGACACAAGCAAGCGTCAATGCTTTTCTTTCTCGCTCAGGTAACGATGCCCCTTTCTTTCCTCTTCTTTCTAACCGTTCTTTAGGCTCCTGAACAAAGAGCAGCACCAATACCATGCTCAGAAGTGCAAGAGCAACGCAAACGAAAAACGGCGTGAAAATACCGTACCTATCGAAAAGAAAGCCTCCCGAAGCCGGACCTACCGCTAAACCAGCACCCAACCCGATATTGTACACGCTCATGGTCTGCCCCCGTTCCTCGGAACTCGTAACCTCAGAGAGCAACGCAGTGATTGCAGGGAAGAACAAGCCTGCACCTGCTCCTTGTAATGCCCGTACAAATATCCAATCATACGGATCGGTTGCAAATGGGAAAAGAGCAGATGCAACCGCATAAAGCAAAAGCCCAGTGGTGATCAACGGCTTCCTCCCAAGTTTATCTGACATAATGCCCCCAGGGATATTGAGCAGTGTGCTGACGATGGTAAAAGCGGAGAAGATCAAAGCAGCGACGAAGAACGGTGTTGCTGAAGCCTCCACCCACGTGCCGAGCAGTGGTGCTATTACCGTAACGCCGAATTGCGTGCTAAAAACACATATCGCGGCAATTATGACTATTTTTGTATGTGTTTGATGAGAATTAAAATGATACATACTTCTTTGATAAAACGTTCTTTTAAGAAGGTTTTTATTATGGAATAGAAGGGAAAGACAGCTAGCTAGAATTACAAAACTATCGCAAAGCTTACATATGAATAAGAAGTTGCGAAAGTTTTATCTGAAGGCTAAATCTAAGGACGGAATCCAAAAAAGTCCTCGAAAATCACGGCACATCTGTGGTTATTGTGGAGGCACGGGTAAGAGAACCGGAGATTCCGCATTACCATGCCCTACCTGTGGCGGGTGGGGATACACTAAGTGATAAGAACCTATAAATGAACGTTAATCGAATTCACACCACTATTTCCACTTCCACATCACAACACCTTCAGCAACCTTCGGCAGGAAGCGTGTGGACTTTTGTGGAAATCCTTTCTTCTCCACTTGTGCCTTGTATTCCACATCGGCCATCCGCAGCGATTTAAGAAAGAATGCAACACTGTATGCTTCCTTATCCACCTTCTCGATTGCCTCCAATGGACTGGAGGTGAAAACAATATCCTCGGGGTTGCCAATAAGCGTTGGCTCAATAAGCCACTCATGCAAGCTTATCACATCCAGTCCAACCCGTTCGCCTCTTTCCACTGCCAATTTCCTTATCCGCTGCTCATCTGCTCGCAGCACATAGTAATCCTCTCCGTCATACATGCCGAATCTAACATCAAATTCATTGTCGCATTCGTTGAGCTTCGAATAAATAACTGCGTTTTCCGTTTGCTTATCGTAGCGTTCTACGGCAAAATTTCCCTTTATCCTCGTCCATAAATCGTCCATGCGACATTGTTTCACACATCTGTGCCAGGGCAGTAATAAAAGCGCTCTGTCACCACCTTCTACAAGCACCATCAGCGTGTACGCTGTCCCATCTCTCTGATCTTTACTCAACTGATAAGCAGCGGTGTATCGGTGATGCCCGTCAAGAATCATTATCTTTTTGTCACGCATGAGCTGCTGAATTTTAGCAATAATTTCCTCATCTGAAACTTCCCAAAGCAGGTGGCGAGCACCTTGTAACTCCACGTCCAGAATTGGCTTTCTCTGCTCTTCTATCTTCAAATCAGGTCTGTGAAATCCCAGGTAATCTTCAAAAATGCGGTTTATAGCATGGTCCGACATGTTATATTCCGCAACAACCGGCGAGAAATTCATGCCACATGCTTTCATCAAATGGTATCGCTCTCGCATCTTCGCCTCAAAAGTCTTCTCATGTCCTAATACGCTGTGTTCGTTGAGTTTAGCGACTTCCACCAGTGCTACCAAGCCAAAAGCGAAATATACCCCCCTTCTATCCTCTTCCGGGATTTGCTCCAAAATCGCTTCCGATAGTCTGTATCTAACTCCATAGATATAGACTGATGGTTTTTCCAACTCGGTTAAAATCCTATCAGTGAGAAAGTGCTCTAAACTACTTTTCGCATAATCTACAAATTCGTTTTCTGCGTCACCCTCTTTTCTCGTGGTAAAGTGGATTACATTCTCCTTCGTAGCCGCATAATGTTCGTACTGGTACGTATCAATGGTATCGTAAACAGGGCATACCAGTTCAGCTCTGCTTTCCAGATTCGGGTTCAGTATCGTCGCCTTGAAGGGTTTTAGTTTAACCATGAGCTTTAGTAGTCCACCTTAATGTTTTATATATACCACTATTACTTATCGGCGATAGTAGATAGATGAGTGAGTTTACCACCCAACAAAATGGTCTAATTTATATATACCAAACCATATATAAAAACCATGGTGGCTACCAGTGTAAAAAATAAGTCGGTAGTAGAAGCAGATACCAAAGCGGTTGGCACTAAATTAACGCTGAGAGAGATCAGAGAGATCCAAGGACTCATAGAAGCAAATATGTATATCAGTATTTCAGACTTTGTAAGAGAGGCTATAAGGGACAAGCTGCGTGCTATAAAGGTGGTTAAGGCGCGTGATATTACTTATGAAGAGGCGAAGAAGGAAGTGTTGGGTTATTACCGATCTTACAAAGAGGCGTATCCACATGAAGTTGCTGAGGATTTAGAACTGGACTACGACCTTGTCTGGATGATAACCGAGGAGTTAAAAGAAGAAAAAAGGCTTGAGGTGGTCGAATGAAGACTTATACAGAGGAGGGAGATACAATTGCCGGTGACATTTTGGTCGGAGAAGCGAGGAGTATCTCTAAACCTCGTGTCATCATAAAGACGGGTAAGCATAAAGCACAAAGGATAATCCTAAGAGAGAATGCACGATGTAGGATAGAGAAGAAATTACGTTTCATAAGATAGATAAAACACAAACTTTTCTTTTAATCGCACATCTTTTCCTTATCCGCCTCAGCCATCACCTTTAGGAAGAATGGGTTAGGATGATAGCGGAATTTGAAATAATAGAGGGATTGTTTTTAAGCCATGATTCGCGTGTAATCATCGTTTCATCTGCTTTAAGTCGTTCCGCGATGAGCGGAGATTTTGTTCTAGACAGTTGCTCGTGCAGTCTAACCGCATAAATAAAGATTTATCTATCAAAACTTAGTTACTTAGATATAACGGTCGAGGAGTTACGTAAGTTATGGAACCAGTTGAAAAAGTTAAATGGATGCAATTGCCACGGGATGTCTTGATTGGACATGATGTCCTGCAAGAGATAGGCACGATCTGCAAGCACTTAGAGGTAGGTAAAAGGGCGATTATCGTTGCTGATAGCCGCACGAGAAAGATAGCTGGAGAGACCGTACTTGAGATTTTATCCGATGTTGGATACGATGTCAACCTGATAGAAGTGGGTGGAATAAGCAGAGAGAACATAGGAGTTGTGAAAAAAGTAGCGGCCGAGGATAAAGCGGAGTTCGTGCTCGGCGTCGGTGGTGGGAGTATCATAGACACAGGTAAAATACCTGCTTCTGAGCTTTGCGTTCCTTTTATTTCTGTGCCTACCATAGCATCACACGATGGCATTGTCTCACCACGGGCATCTCTGAAGGATAAGGACAGAAGGAATCCCGTTTCCATCCAGACACCAGCTCCACTCGCTATTGTTGCAGACACAAAGATAATATCGTCCGCTCCTTACCGATTTACTGCTGCTGGCTGCGGCGATCTCCTTGCCAACTACACCGCTGTAAAGGATTGGCAGCTTGCACACCGGTTAAGGAACGCGGAATTCAGCAGTTACGCCGCGGCACTTTCTGAAATGACCGCAAATATGATCATGGAGAACGTCAAGGAGATAAAGAAACAGGACGAACAATCCACCCGGACAGTGGTAAAGGCATTGGTCTCCAGCGGCGTTGCGATAAGTATCGCAGGGTCATCCGCTCCTGCTTCAGGCTCTGAACACAAATTCAGTCACGCTCTGGATATGATAGCGGAAAACCCTGCTTTGCACGGTGAGCAATGCGGTGTTGGCACCATAATGATGACACACCTGTATGGGGAGGACTGGCAGCGTATCCGAGACGTGATGCAAGAAATCGGCGCTCCAACGACTGCAAAGGAGTTGGGCATTGAAGACGCAGATTTGATCGAAGCGCTGACCCACGCGCACAAAATAAATCCCGGCAGATATACTATATTGGGTGATTCAGGACTCACGTATGAAGCTGCAGAAAGACTTGCCCTGGTTACCCAAGTGATAGAATAATTAAGAAAACGGAAGAGAAATGGCTGGGCTCTGGAACAGGTTAAAGAAAGGTAATGAGGAAAAAATGGAAGAAGGGCGGCTCGTAACGTTAATTGGTGCTGAATTAGCAAAAGAAGGTGAAGAGTTCATATTTTTAGGTGCGTCAAATAAATGTGAAGAGTGCAGGTTGAAAAATGCGTGCACAAACCTTGAGGTTGACAGGCGGTACAGGGTAGAGAAAGTAAGAGATGAAATGAAACACGATTGTTACATCCATGAAGATGGTGTACGTGTGGTAGAAGTAACAGAATCGAGTATAACGGCGGCGATAGAAGCGGCATACACGTTCAAAAACTCTAAAATTGTCTTTGCGCCACCCAATTGTGAAGAATCCAATTGCGAGCTATTTGATTCGTGCCTTCCGGCAGGTCTGAGAGAGGGCGATAAATGTACTATTTTAGAAGTAATCGGTGATGCACCCGGTGAATGTAAAACGGGGCGGGTGTTAAAACTGGTGAGTATGCGTAGGGAAGCTATTTAGAGATATCTGGTTTCAAGATGCAGGATGCAAGATACAGGACTATGCATCTTCTTCATCATTTGGCTATACAATTACTATAATTAAATTCTCATAGTTCCAGTAAAGGATGTTTTCGGAGATAAAAGAAGGAACCACTCGAATAATAGTGCCGCAGCAGCACCTCACAAAGCAAATCTTTTATAATCCCAAGATGGAGTTGTGCCGGGATATAGACATAGCAGCCGTAGCTGCTTTTTTCTTCTCGCTACCGAATCATTCTCACGTGACATACGCAGATGCACTTGCAGGAACTGGCGTAAGAGGAATAAGAGTGGCGAATGAAGTCGGATTGCAGGTGACTATTAGCGACCGAAGCACGCCCGCTTACGAACTTATAAAGCGAAATATAAGGTTAAATGAGATAGAAGAGCGAGCATCGGCTTATAACGAGAATGCGAATGTGCTTCTCGTACAAACCAGATACGATCTGGTGGATATAGACCCTTTTGGATCGCCAGTTCCGTTTTTGGACGCAGCCTGCAAGTCGGTGAAGAAAATGTTGTTGATTACGGCGACTGATACCGCACCCTTATGCGGCGCTCATACCGGTGGCGTGCGGAACTACGGTGCACAACCGCTGAACACTGAATATCATGCGGAGATGGGAACACGTATCCTCTTAGGTGCCGTAACGCGCGAGCTGTGCAAATATGACAAGGCGATACAGCCGCTGCTCTCGTATGCGTCGGCGCATTTCATACGAGTTATCGCACGCGTGGAAAAAGGAGCGAAAAAGGCGGATAATAGCATGAAACGGCTGGGGTTCATCGCTCATTGCTTCTCCTGCGGGCATCGGTTCTCATTCTCCTGCGAAGATATGCTGGAGATGCGCGTAGGAAATAAATGCAGCATCTGTGGTATGAAAATGCGCATTGCAGGTCCGTTGTATATTTCGGCGATTAAAGAGAAGGCGTTTTGCGAACAGGTGCATGAGGAACTGGGAAAAAGAGAGCTGGGTAAGAAGAAGGAAGCAATGAAAATCGTTCACACCTGCATCCATGAGCTGGATATACCCTTTTTTTATGAGCATCATGCGCTCTGCAAGGCTTTGAAAATTCCGCCACCACCCATCTCTTCTTTACTCGATGCGTTGCACTCGAACGGGTTCTCCGCGAGCAGAACATCTTTCTCTGATACCGCAGTTAAGACAGATGCACGGATAGATGAGATAAAAGCTATTTTGATGAAATAGTGCCGGGGGCGGGGTTCGGACCCGCGACTTCCAGATTATGAGTCTGGCGCCCTAACCAACTAGGCCACCCCGGCTTCCATCTCTGTATTCCCTTCTATTATCTCTTAGCTCCCTGCGCAGGTCACTGAGAGAAGCAATTCGTTCTGCAACGGCATTGTGCTGATGGATACTTTCCTCGTTTATCTGCGTTATTGTGACGATAGAATCGTCAGGTAGGTATTCAAAAGTTTCTACCACTCGCTTTGCCATCTCTCTGACGCAATCTTCAACAAACATAGGCTTTCGGTGAGCTATTTCCACGATTTTTGCTTCATCAGGACGTTTTAATATTTCGTATGTTTTAGCACTCATTGATTCCTCTATTATCTCTATTATCTTCTCTAACGGGATTTTAATGTCATTTTCTACCTCTATAGATATTATCCCTCTACCTCGTTGATTATGTGTTGCCAGAGGTATGCTATCTAAAAAAGCAGCACTATCCTTTTTCGACATTCCCATTTTCGCCAATTCTTCCGCTGCTATCTCCCGCATGAGTTCCTGTGCGCAGGGACATGTTGTCATACCTGTGATCTCTGCTCCTATTACTTTCTTTATACGCACGCCGCTTTTTTTGCCATGCAAGGGGGTACGAAAAGCTCGTGCCTCGGCGAAAATCGTTGCAGGCTCTTGACACGGTATCTTCATCACTGGTGTTTTTCGCATTAACATATACTCACTTTTCATTCCTACTTCAGCAACAGAGGCGTATGCGTGACGATCAAGTAATCTCTTTGCTACCTCACTACACAAGTCCTCAACATCGTATACCGTCGAGTTAACCGCTTCATCCAGCACTTCATACATCGCTTCGAGATTCCTCGACATATTCGCACCTTTTATATCACTTGGTAGGTCCACGAAAATGTGGAACTCTGATATAAGAACTACGGGCCTTTTTCCTCCGGTTCTCGCTACCTCTACCAACTTCTTCACATTCTTTACGCCCACTCTCGTCAGGTTTATTTTTATGTCAGGAGTGCATGCTTGCACATCGGGCAGGTCTGGCGTCATAGTTTTTAGTATCCACCTTAACTTTCTTAAGCCTTTTTATTTAAATAGCATTCAATTAATTCTCTTCACGGGGGAAGAATGTTTCGGTATGTATGCCCTACAGGATGGTTTTTACCATGCATGCGTTAAAAGATGTTAAAAATTCCTTGTTGTCCTGATCAGGAATAGCTAATCGAGACAGGTGACGGAAGC
This sequence comes from Methanosarcinales archaeon, assembly GCA_030611045.1. GTDB lineage: Archaea > Halobacteriota > Syntropharchaeia > Alkanophagales > Methanospirareceae > JACGMN01. The sequence goes on along the minus strand of JAUWQN010000007.1, from coordinate 2,649 downwards.
CTCGTCCTGTCGAACAGTTTCGCAATCATCCTCTCGCTCGCATGTCTCTTGAGTCCATCCCCAATCGAGAACGGAACGAAAAACGAGCAGAAGTGGATAGAAAATCCCTGTTAGATTTGATTCTGTCCTCGTGAACTCTTTTAAAACAAAACAGTTTTTAACATATGGCGCATAATAAAGCCTTTTTGGATGTTGCGGTTAGTGTTTGTCCTTATTGTGGAACACCGTACGCCGATGCAAGCTGGTATGTTATCGAATTAGGTAGTGACGTTGAATGCGGGATGTGTGGACGGACGTGGAACCCCAAAACGTTTAAAGTCGACAGAATTTTGCTAGAATTCGTGTTAGATGACGACGGCAACGTTTTGGAAGTGATTAAGGAAAAGCACGTGGAATAAAATAAACAAATAAATTTCAGCGTAGAAGTGCTCACTCAAATAATTCTCACTCCTGCATCAGCTATTCTACTTTCCTTTACCACTCCAAACTCACTCAATGCTTCACTATTGCCAACGACAAAAACGGTCTCGCCTAACATTGCCACACTGGCAACCTTCCCTTCGGCAGCCACTGCCTCTATCGCATCCTTGCAGGTATCACTTATCAATTCGCTTTGTAACGAAAATTCCCGTGATGCACGCATGAATGTTTCTAACGCGGGTTTCCGCAGCAACGCTTTCATCGCGTCCCTACCCGCTTCGTTTATTGTCCGTCTCGTCTCTTCACCACCTTCCGTTAACACCGATTTTGTCGATTTTTTACCGAGCGCTACATAGCTTATTTTCTCGTTTCTATGCAGGATCCGATCAATTACGCCTATTCCCGGAGGACCAGGCTTCTTTCTTATCACCACGCCACCGTACGTCTCAGCAATTACATCACCTAAGCCAGTACTGTTTTCCACTTCAGCGCAGTGTGCGATTTGCGCCACCTCATTTACCGTCATGTTGAGCGATAAAAGCTCGTTTAAGGCACAGGCAGTACTGAGCGCACCGGCGCCACTTGCACCAAATCCACAGCCTACCGGCACTTCAAAGTTCGTTGAGACTGTTACCATAACCTCCAACGTTCCGGCCAAATGCTCAACAACGTACTTAGTGGTGTTTGCCTCTGCCTCTCTGCCATCTATTTTTATTCTTGTCTTTGCTGCGTGGGTATTGAAAGAAGCTTCAGTTACACAGCCTGCATCTAATACAATGCCACCGCCAATAGAACCTTTATACAACGGATTTTTATTGTCGCATATCTCAAAGAAGCCAGTTATGTGTGAAGGTGAATAGGTCGTTACAAACCTTTTCCTAAAAAAAGGGGATTTAACAAAAGAGAGTTTTTTGGATTTGAGTTCTTCATCCATATATCCTGTCTCCTACTTACCTAAGGTCTTATAAAGCTAAAAGCGCAATATAATTTTGGTAGAGCAGAGATAAAAATGGCGGGCCGAATTTGTAGGGAAGTAAGAAAATGCGATCCTGAAGTGTTAGAGACGGTGATAGAGATAGCGGTGGGAATAGCGAGACAAAATGTGGAGGGGAGGAGTATAGGCGCACTATTTGTGGTTGGTGCTGAGGAGGAAGCGTTAAAGAGGTCAAAGCCCTTAATCTTAGACCCGCTTGCACATCACCCAAAGGAAGTAAAGGACATACGCGATGCAAACGTCCAGGGAACAATAAAAGAGCTGGCAAAGCTGGACGGCGCTTTTGTTATCAATGGCGAAGGCTATGTTCTTTCCGCAGCACGGTATATTGAAGTGAGTGCTCGAGAGATAGATCTCCCAATGGGTTTTGGCAGTAGACACATGGCTGCCGCTTCTATCTCCAAAGAAACAGATGCTGTGGCGGTGGTGGTCTCAGAGAGTGACAGCGTGGTGAGAATATTTGACGATGGCACGCTGGTTGCTGAGATAATAACAGGAATAGGGGATCTGGAGATGATAAAGCCGCATATAAAAGGCGATTATGAGAAGATAGTAGAAAAGGACTTGAATTTGACGATGATTGTGAAGAGAAGCTGAAGCTCCAACCACGCCACCTCAAATGAAGAGGCTGTCCCACAAATCAAAATTGCAACAAAAATAAGACTGAATAGGGCTTCATATCGGGAAATAAGCATTCATTTTCGCAAAATATCAAATTATGGGACAAACTCTGAATTGCAGGGCATCCCTGGTGGTTGTTTCCATACTTCATCTCGATCCTCTCTAATCTAAGAGTTCAATAAAATCATCATCTGTTTCGTAAAAGAATCCATGCAAAAATACGTCTATTAGTAATACCGCTTTCTAATGAGAAATATGACTTGACTTTCGCCGTTATAAAAATTTAGGTACAACCGACCAACTCCGCTTTGCCACAAATAATGCTTTGATTTCATATCAAACCCATTTACAGGCGTTACGTGAACATGTTCGGCCTTTACACATCACCCCCATACTGACTAACTTCTCGTATTTCGGGAGTTCCAACACACATTGCCCCTCATTTGAATTATTACTTGGGGCCATATAATGTTTTCTATTTCGTTTTTGCGATAGATTATCAAATTGAGGTGTAGAACATGACGAAGCGATAAATAGTTAGTCAGTATGATTTTGGCGAAGAGGAAAGAGAAAAAAGCCTTGAGAAAGCTCCTTTTAGCAAAAAGGCGAAAAAA
>JAUWQN010000032.1 GCA_030611045.1 Methanosarcinales archaeon | reverse complement strand
CAACCGAGTTCTGGTTCGCGAAATGGGCGGCTAAGTGGAAGACGTAATCAGGACGATCTTTGAACACTCGCTTCAGCATTTCATCGTCCAAAACGCTTCCTTTTACAAATTTTATAACCTTCGCTTTCGGGATGTTCCATTCGTATGCACTTGATAGATCGTCCAATATTATCACTTTCTTCGCATTCAGTTCCGCTAACTTCCTGCATAGGTTCGTTCCGATTGCACCTGCACCGCCTGTAACCAGCACAACCTTGTTTTCATATTCGTTTTCTATGTTCATTTTTACCCTCTTCTATCAATTTAACTAAAGTATCTGTAATATAACCTATATCTCTCAATATCTTTTCGTAATTCTCGTAGATTTCGTCTAACATCAGAGAAGCATAAGCATGCACAATCGCATTCCTCAGTCCGTTCATCTTCCTCAACTTCTCAAATACGTCTTCCTCGATTACCCTTCCCTCAAATAGGGACTCAAACATTTCGTAATCGCCTTCATACTACTTTTCATATTCCTTTGTACCAATGAGTATCGCAATGTCAACTATCGCTTCGATGCAGACCTGAAGAGCGTAAAGAATTGCCATCTGTTTTGTTTCATCTGTTCTGAATCGTTCAACATCCTCAGGTCTATTTTCCTTCAAGTATTTGAGCTTGGCAAGGATAAAATCCGCTTTCCGCGTGATCTTCTCAGAGTGCATTGACAACAGACCTCAATTCTCCAACTATCTCCTCTAATGTCCTTATTTTAATCTCTATTGATTTATAAGGTTCCAAATATCGTTCTAATTCCTTTTCATCCTTGCAATACACCACGAAGTGATTCTTCGCAATTTCCGATTTGAGCCCGTCATCACAATGCTCAAAGATCACCACGTCATAAACGTCCATCCTCACTTTTGGATAGATCTCATTATAACATATTGTTGCACCATTTAACTCATCTTTCATTACAATGCACACGTCTATATCCGAACGTGGCGCTGTATCTCCTCTGACATGGGAGCCAAAGACTAAGATTGCAAAGCATCTATCCTCAATGAATGCGAAGTCGTTTCTGACCTTTTGGATAACTTCTATACCTCTATCAATAGGATACATATCGTCTCTCATTCGGGTACCTCTTACATCGAATTTATTTTATTTATATTATTCCGCCTTATGATATACACTTTTCATCCATTCCACTGTCCTCTTAATTCCTTCCTCGGGTGGAACCTTCGGGTCATGTCTCAAATCCCTTATAGCTTTTGAGCAATCTATCGTCTTCACTTTTGTGGTGAACGGTTCTGCCTCATTATACGTGACGAGCGAATCATCCATTCCCACGGCCTTCAGTACGAGATCTGAATAATCCTTGATCTCCATTTCCCATTCTAATCTCCCCGCCACGTTGTAAACAAACTTTTTTGCTCCACAAAAACCTTTACTAAAAATATAAGTTCTTTTGGTAAAGCTTTTCTTGTTAAGAAAAGGTTTGTCACGGCATAATCGTTCATCTGATAGGTGTCTCTTATTGGATTCTTCTCCATCACATCTTCTGTCATGACTCCTTCGTAGTCACCGTAAACCTCCGCACTGCTGAAGAAAATCATCCTGAATTTTAGTTTCTCCTGCTGACGAATCATATGCTTCGTTCCAATAACATTAGTCTCCCATAAATTCTCATAAAAGTCCTCGCCGTTCCATCGCCCGTATTCTGCCGCTAAATGGTATACATAATCAAACTTATGCTCCGCAAATATTCGTTCTACCTGCCGATATTTGCTCACATCGCATCTTATGTAATGCTCGTTGTTAGAGTGCAGCAAATCGCACGCCCAGACTTCATGCCCTCTTCTCTCTAATTCTCGAACAAGGTTCGAACCTATGAACCCCGTCCCACCCGTTACCAATATCTTAGCCATTGCTATACCCTACCAGACACTTTATCCACAAAGGACTTTAGGATTTCTTGTTCAACAGGTTTAGGAATCTCCCGATTCCATTTCTTGGCAGTTTCTATCCATAAATCTATGGCTATTTTAACTTCCTTTAGAGCATCCTCTTCACTTTCTCCAAAAGCTGAGCAGCCAATAAGCTCCGGGACTACAGCGATATAACCTTCATCTTCATCACTATAAAATATCTCTATCGTATATCTATCCGCCATTTTTACTCACCCACTAAATTATATTTCTCAATAACAAATACTCTGTGGCTACCACTGCCACCTCTAAACTCGAAGCCAAATAACTCCACTGCTCTGCAAAGTTCCTCAAATCTAACATTTTTTGGATTTCTCTTAAGCTTTTGATATATTTCTTTCCTGTTCATCCTTTTGCCTCACCACGTCGTTCCTCCTTCCCCATTCTTCTGCATTTAAATATTTCCGTTCCCCCTTCAGTATATGGCTCGCCAGGATCAACGCATTGCATATATGCGAAGCCTGGCTCTTCCTCCGTGGTCAATCCCAATTTCACCGGACACCAATCATGCTCCAGTATCAAAGCATAGTGAAATAGGGAAGCATACGCAGTGTTTTGGATTGAACCTTTTTTAAAGGTTTGCGCATGCGTGCAGAGCGCATCTGTTTCCCCAAAAACAATCTCCGGATAGTCTATCACTATTTTATCCCCTTCCTTGTAAACAGGGCATTTCCCCCTTATCTCATGCACAATTATCTCCAGCATATTAACTCCTCTTAGCCCATCAATATCTCCACAATCCTCTTTCCTGCTCTACCATCACCAAACGGATTTTGCCAGTTCAGCGAAGCATTTTGATCCAACTTTCTTAAAGTTTGAAGCATCTGATTTGTGCATTCTAATATCTTTTCTGGGCTCGTTCCAGCTAATACATTGGAACCAACCGCCAACGTTTCCGGTCTTTCCGTATTATCTCTCAGCGTAACGCACGGTACTTTAAGAACGCGTCTCCTCCTGCACGCCACCCGAATCCGTTAGGACCAACTTAGCCCTCGATTCTAATTGAAGGAAGGATAGATAGTCAACTGGTTCTATGAGTTCAATACCATTTGCTTTCAGCTCAAAATGGTTCATCATCTTCCTCGCCCTTGGATGTATTGGATAAACTACTGGCAAGTCAAACTCATCTGCAACACGTTCTAAACCTCTGATAATGCCTTCAAACCTCTTCTTTACGTCAACATTCTCCTGCCTGTGTGCAGTAACCAAAAAATAATTTTTGGGTTCAAGATTCAGATCGTTGAGTGCATTTTTTCTACTGCTTGCCAGTTCCAGATTCTGGTAAACCGCATCCACAATTGTGTTTCCGGTAACAAAAATCGTAGCATCAGGAACACCTTCACCAATCAATATTTTCCTCGCATTTTCTGTCGGTGCAAACAGATAATCAGAGCAGTGATCGGCCAAAACTCTATTTATCTCCTCGGGCATTTGCCTATCATAACTCCTCAAACCTGCTTCTACGTGGCCTACCTTTATGGGGCTCTGCCCCATGACCCCGCAAGCCCTGTAAGGGCTTATGTGCAGTTTTGTTGCAGCTAAAGCACCTGCTAAAACCGTAGTTGTATCTCCTTCCACTAATACAACATCAGGCCTTTCTTCCATCAAAATCCTCTCCACTCCACCGAGTATTTTTCCTGTCTGTTCCCCGTGCGAGCCTGAGCCAACATCCAAATTGTACTTCGCTTCTGGTAAATCTAATTGCTCGAAGAAGACGCGATCCATGTTGTAAGAGTAATGCTGGCCCGTGTGCAGAATGATATAATCTAACCCTTGTTTTTCACACGCTCTAATTACCGGGCTCATTTTGATGATTTCAGGACGTGTCCCTAAGATAATCACAATCCTCATTTTCGCCAGTTTGGTTTCTTTAGTAAAGGTTTCTCTGTAACCTTAACTCCGAATCATTTTGGGGAACATATATAACCCAAGTGCCTCATCCAGATCCCTCACCTTCTTTGGAACCTCAGTGATCGTGTCACGCCCATGCATCTCAAGATGGTAGACCTTGCTGTATTCGAATAACAGGTCAATCGGAGTGAACTTATGATTGAGTTCCGCCTTCTTCAAGAGCTGCTCCAGTTTACAGTGGATATAGAGCGAAAGAAAGGCGATGATTACGTGTCCGAAGACACTCTCATCGTCCTGCCCAATATCAAGAAATCTAACGTTTTTCTCCGCTTCATCCATTTCAAAAACCAAAACAAAGGACTTTTCCAGATGAACACGCTTCGACCCTTTTAAATCATGCCTCAACGGCTTGTAACGGTGAGGATTCCCCATTATCTCTTCTATCTTTTTCGTCACAGCATTATAAAGCTTCTTATCCTTCTTATACGTTCTCTTTAACTTCGCTTTCAACTTCTTTTCGATGCTGTAGCGGTATCCATACACTTTCAATTGTTACTCCTCTATCAATCTCCGTAAATCCTCAATACCAGAGAATGTTTCAAAATCTCCTTCTTTTCGTATTTTCTCTAACTTCTTCAAATAATCCTCTTTAACCTCGTAAAATACATCGGTATATATCTCAACCAGCGTTTCCAGCATTCCTTCCACCCCTTCCACTTTTCCCTTGAGAACCTCCACATCTTCTAATATCGCTCTCACATCAGATTCTTCTCTTCTACTTCCATTCCCATTTCAAACGCCTTTTATTATTTTATCTTGCTTTTATATAAATCTACTGGATTCTCATTCTCCGAAATCCATGAAATGATCGTTCCTAAATTGCCGAATCCATGCCTCTAGGGATTCCGCGTAGAACCGTCCTCAACATAAATCTCTGTTATTGGCACTTCTATCGTCTTTAATCCGTGATTCTCCGCTAAATATGTCATCTCCGCATCCACTGAAAAACCCTCACCCTTTTCCGCTTTATTTAAAAGGTCTTCAGCCGGAGATTACATCTGCCCCTTCTTCTCCTCTCAAATTCTTCCTCTTCTTTCCTATTATTTGAAATTATTTCTGAAACTGGACGTTTGAATTTTATAAACCCTTTAGCTCGCTCTTTTGGTACAGGGACTATAACGATTTCCTTTCCAAAGTCAAGTAGTTCTACCTCTTTACCTGCATCTATTCCATACTTCCTACGTATCTCTGCCGGTAGCTCTATTTCCCCTTTCATGGAAACCTTTTCGTTGTCATTTTACCTTACTGCTCATATGGATAGATATTATTCATTGTTTATAAGTTTTGGATTGAACCTTTTCTAAAGGTTTGTACAGGCAGCTCCCGCTGACCAGTGCCGATCCTCTTATCACTGATCAATTCAGATTCGGCACTCACTCATTCACTATCTATCCATCCTATAGCATAGCTAACTATAAAGATTTTACTATCCTCTCTCGCTCAGTCAGATAGATCAGATACTTTGCAGTATTTTTGAACCACGCTACTGAATATTTTCTCCTGCTCAGACTTCGTCATGGAATAGGTATCGTCAAAATCCCTGTTCTCCAATTCCTTTACGATGAGCCGAATCTGGACTTTTGTGATCATCGGCATTCTCGCAAGTATATTCGTGTAGTATCCCATTGGTTTTGCCTTATAGTCCGATATATTTTTGACCACGCCGCAGTGGATGCAATATGAATGTGGCTTCAACCCTCTCCTTCTCTCCTCGTATTCGTAGGGCAACCATACTTTTTCCGCAGCACCACAGCTTTCATGTTTACAATTAGCCATATTTATTTTTGTTGCTCTTTTGGTAAAGCTTTTCTTTCCGCGAAGCGTTTTGATTGAACTTTCCTAAAGTTTGAAAGAAAAGGTTTGTACCCAGCCAGGAGATATAATCCGGGTCTTTTAACCATTTCTTTAACGAAGGCGCCCATACAAACACGCCCTTCTCTTCACCTTTTTCGAGCATTGCAACCGCTTTCTTTAAACCTCTCTTGAATATTCTCATGCCTTTCTTGAAGCTTGTGATAAGCCCCTCAAGCCCCTCATGGGTCATAGCTTTTATTACCATATTTATTTACTAAGTATTCTCCTCCTTAGTGTTATAACTATAACATAAGATCCTACTATAACAGACAGCTATTGTCTCTACTACACTACACTTAACGTTGGAATGAGAGGTTTCGACGGCTCATGCGCCTCTCCTTCTTCACTTCTTATCAAAAACCAACCATCCATCTTCAACTTCAAAATCCAGAACAGAAAAACCGTCATTATCCTTCAGCACCTGTTTGGAACCAAAGCATTCGCTCCTTTCCATCATCGATATTTGACATGAACAGCGCATCACTTTTTTACCCTCATCAGAAAGCGTGAATAGGTGTCACCTACCACTACCCCCCCACCCAACATATTCGTGTAACCCTTTTTCAATCAAATCAGTAACGTAGACTGAAATGCTACTGCGGGTGTATAGTGTATACCGTGATATGTTTAGCCACTAATAACGATATTTACAATTCAACCCCTTCTTTTGAAAGTAGCAGGGCGTATCTGGCTTCGTACCATCCATCGGGACTACGCCCACATTTGCTCACTGCGTTCGCCAACTTCCGATAGACTCAAGACAAAACAAAGTTAAACGCAATCATGGTCTAAACATTTTCAGGAAGTTTTTCAAGCAATTCCCTCCACAATTCAAGCGTCTCTTTCGCCTCCTGCTCATCTAATAGCTCTATTGCAAAACCCGCATGAACAATGACGTAGTCGCCTATGTTTGCATCCACCAATGAGATGTCAATCTCACGAGCAACCCCCCCGAAATCTGCCTTTGCCTTTCGCCTTACCCCCTCTTCATTGCTGCTAATCTCCACCACTTTCGCTGGTATTGCCAAACACATCTTTCTTATCTCAACCTTTATCTTTGTTTCTTAAATGCCCAACAATAGCATTTTGTCCCGCAGAAATGCCGCCATCACCATTTGGTATCTTATCATGAGTTAAAAACTTTAATCCTTTCTCTTTTACCAACTCTTCCGCCATCCTGACAATCGGCACATCATATGAAACCCCGCCGGTTAGCCCGATATACGGAATGCCAGTACTACCACACGCATCCGCTGCAATCTCCACCATCTCCTTAATTAAAGCATAAACAAAGGAATATGCGATGTCCGCTTTATCCTTTTCCGTGCTTATCCGACACTCTGCCAATTGGTCAAACAACGGCAGTGTCATAACGATTTTACGATCCTTACGTTCAACAGATGTCGCAAATTCATACGTTGACGTTCCTTCTGCCAAATATCGTTCGAGCTTCATTGCTGGTTCACCATCGTAGGTCATTCTTTGACAGATACCAAGATAGCAGGACAATGCGTCCAACACCCTGCCGAAGCTGCTTGTTTTTGGTGCTTTCGTCAGAAGCTTTTCCATTACGTTCGCTTCCTTTTCATCCACAAAATGCGCCACATCTGCATCTCTGCCTAAAAGCGAAAAAATTGCGAACACTAACCTTCTCGGGTCTTTTATTGCCATTTCTCCGCCAATGAGCGGTATCTCCTCCAGAGACCCAACACGTTCAAACCTCGAATAGCGAGAATGCAGGATTTCTCCACCCCATGCTTTCCTATCCACTCCGTATCCCGTTCCATCCAGGGCTAACGCAACTATTTCCTCCACACCCCTATCGAGCATCAATGAAGCTACGTGCGCCCAATGATGCTGCACCTCAACCAACTCAATTTGAAATTCTTCCGACAGCTTTTTGCCATACTTCTTCGTTGGGTATCGTGGATGCAGATCTACCCCAATCGCATCAATCTCAGCCATACGTAGCCCTAAAAGTTTCATCATGTGCTCTGTACCGGATGCTAAAAAGTCTACCGTTGGATAATGAAATGTGTCACCGATGTATTGACTGGTATAAAGAATACACTCTTTTGTGATACTGGACGAGACGTTCTCTCCCGCGCCTAAGGATAAGATCCTATCCTTATACTGGACTTTTATGGTTGCCGGGATGAAACCCCGTGATTTCCGCAAGAAGAATTTTCCTCGCTCATAGCACTGAACAACCGAATCATCCAGCCTGTTCACTATTCTCCTATTGTGTAATAGGAAGTAATCAGCGTTTAAATTGAATGCTTCCTCATTACTGATGGCCATTGGTTCTCCAGAAACGTTTGCAGAGGTCATTATAATCCCTTCTGACTGCAGATGACGGAACAGAACGTAATGGAGGCCAGAATATGGCAAATACACACCAACAGTCCTTAATCCAGGTGAAATACCTGAGAAATCATCAGAAGACGCTCTCTTATCTAAAAGCACAATGGGCCTGCGTGCGGATGTCAGCAATTTTTCTTCGTCGCTATCTAACTCCGCATATTTCGCTATTGCATTCAAATCCCTGAACATCACTGCAAAAGGTTTTGCTGGTCTTCCGTATAACTCCCTCACCCTGGTCGCTTGATCAAATGTGCAGATAAGGTGCATGCCACCCCAACTCTTGGCTATTCCTATAGCGCCTTCGTCAACTAACTGTGCAAAGGTCTCTATCGGATTTTTCTCATCCATCACCACCCCTTTTCTGCCATAAAGCGTGTATTTCGGACCGCACCGCGGACAAGAAGTCGTTTGCGCATGAAATCGTCTGTCCATCGGATCTCTGTATTCTGCAAGGCACTCTTCGCACATCTTGAACTCACGCATAGAGGTACTAACCCGATCGTAAGGGACATTCTCAATGACTGAGAACCGGGCGCCGCACGAGGTGCAATTAATAAACGGAAACAGATACCGGCGATTATCCTCGTCAAATAATTCCTTTATGCATTCCTCGCATATCGCCGTATCCACCGGAGTAACAGAAGTCTTTTCACCCTCTGAGCTGTTTAATATCTTAAAATCATCATACCCAACAATAGGCTCATCTTTCACCTCTATTTTATCAATTGTAGCAAGTGACGGCAACTTTTTAAGTAAAGCATTCAAGAATTCGTCCTTTTCAGCATCTCCAGCAATACCGATTTCTACGTTTGAGCCCTTGTTAAGCACATAGCCCTTCAAGCCCAACGATTTCGCTACTCTATACACGGTCGGACGAAAACCAACACCTTGCACCGTTCCACTGGCAATTATCTTCATTTTTATACGGTATTCCTCATCCCACGCATCACAGTAGCTTCTGCACTATCCGCCGCACAATGGTAACAGAGGGTGCATCATCGGGTAAATCCACAATTGGCATTCCTTTAGCGTCATATTCTGGTATTAACGGGTCAAAGGGTATTATCCCCGCTATTTCGAGGTTATATCTCTTCGCCGCCTCTACTATCATCTTATCCGCACCAGCGGGTATCTTATTCGCTATCGTTATCAGTTTCTTCACGTCAACATCTATCTCTTCCGCAATCTCTTTCAACCGTAAAGCGGTCTTTATACTCTTCAGAGTCGTATCCAGTACCACAAGCATGGCATCTACGTCCCTTGTTGTTCTCCTGCTGAGATGTTCCAAACCTGCTTCGCAATCTATTATCGTGTAATCGTAGTTCTTCGTCAGGGTATCGATAATCATCCGTATGAGGTGATTTACCGGGCAATAGCAACCTGGGCCTTCAGGGCGACCCATTACCAGCAGGTCATAGTGCTCTTCTTCCGCTATAATCTCCGCAATTTTACCCTCAAATTGCGACCTTATGTCTAAGGTAACGTCTCGCTGCTTCTCTTCCAGCAGGCCTTCTCGTATATCTCCAACGGTTTTATCATACGATATGCCAAGCGCGTCAGGCAGGTTAGAATCAGCGTCCGCATCCACAGCCAATATACAAACGTCTTCGTTTTCTTGAGCGTTCAATAGTTCCCTTATTAACAGAGCGGCAATAGCTGTTTTACCGGTTCCTCCCTTTCCCGCTACCGCTATTACTTTACCCTTTCTCATGGATTAGATTAGATTAATACTCCCGCAGTGAGTGCCAACCAAACCAAACAAGCGAATGTTTATCTATTTATTTGCCCCTATGCGTGGATTTTAGCCGCAAGTTGTCCGAGTTGCATTTCCGGCAACGCTTCGCTCTCATCGCATTTCGTGCATTACAATCCATGCATATTCTCACTCGGAAGAGTCGTGCTTCGGCTTCTGGAAATCTTGCCATTACTGTTTATCACCCTTGTACATATATCTACTCTAAATACCCTCATAAAAACCTTTAACATTTAAATCTTTTTCAAAAGAAGGAATTATAGATGGGGCTTGCTTATGAAAAAACTAAAAGTGGGGGTATTAGGTGCAACAGGAAGCGTGGGGCAGCGATTCGTGCAGCTCCTGGACGGGCATCCGTGGTTTGAGCTTGGAGCACTGTTTGCTTCGGAGAGAAGCGCGGGTAAGAGATACAAAGATGCAGCACCGTGGGTGCTTCCCTCTGAGATGCCTGAGGAAGCAGCAGAGATGGTGGTAAAACCCATGAAGGCGATTGGTACTTCTAGTACCGAAGAGATAGCGGTTATGTTCTCTGCGTTACCGGGAGATATTGCAAGTGTAGTGGAGAAGCAGGGTGCACAAGCCGGATGTGCAGTTTCCAGTAACGTTGTGGTGCATCGAATGGAAGAGGATGTGCCTCTGGTCATTCCAGAGATAAATACGAACCATTTAGCATTGATCGCTGCGCAAAAGTTGAAGCGGGGTTGGGACGGGTTCATTATAACGAATCCTAACTGTTCGGCGATCGTTATGACCTTGAGTTTGAAGCCTTTGATGCGCTTTGGAATGAAATCGGTGCATGTCTCAACGATGCAGGCGATATCAGGTGCCGGATATGTGGGGCTATCATCAATGGCAATATTGGATAATGTGATACCGTTTATAGGGAAAGAAGAAGGCAAGATGGAGAGTGAGCCCCTTAAGATTCTCGGCACGCTGGAGGGTTCCGAGATAAAACCCGCACCGTTTACTATCTGTGCTTCGTGTCATCGAGTTCCCGTGATGGATGGTCATACAGAAGCGGTGTGGGTAGATTTCGAGGAGGATGTGAGTGTAGAAGAGGTAAAAAAGGCCTTTTTGGACTTCAAAACCGATATAAAAACCCCGTTCTCACCCGAGAAGCCGATAATCGTGCGTGAGGAAGAGGATCGACCGCAGCCGAGGTTAGACCGGGATGCAGGAAATGGAATGAGCATATCGGTAGGGCGAATAAGAGCCGGGAACGTGGAGAACGAGATGAAATATATTGTACAGGGTCACAATACCGTAAGAGGCGCATCTGGTGCATCTATATTGAATGCAGAAGTGCTGGTAGAGCGTGGGTATATATAGATGATTTTCAAAAATTTCCGTCATGAAAATCCTAACTAAACTAAGAGTAAGCAAAATGCCTGATAGTGAAGAGCAAGAATTGAACTGCAAAATAGTTGCTGGTATCGTTAGCATAAAATCGGTAGACGATTTTCTTTCTGTATTGAGAGAGATCGCTCAGAAATACGCCGTGACCATACAAGCTATGGATGCAGAGCTGATAGCGGGCGAGGAGCATATAAAATCCGCCGTGAAGAAGGCGATACGAGCTGTGGAGAAGAGAAAGAGTATAACAAGCGATTTGAGTTTGGAGATTCTTTTATATGCGGCTGGAAAGAGGCAGATAGAACGAGCTTTGACGATGGGCGTGACCGAAGGCGATAAAAAAGTTGCGATTGTTATTGTTGATGTCACAAGCAAGAAAGATTTGGGGGAGGTTGCTGAGGAAGTGAAGAGGAAAACGGGGATTGTGGACGCTCCAATACAGGACTGGGAATTGGAGCTGGAATTAGAAGATAATGAGCATAAAAAGGAGAAATTGAAGAAGTTTTTCGCTATATCGGAGGAGGAACTAAACGCGGTGGGCGAGAAGAAGTTGAAGATATTGGTGTTAGAGCGTGTTGCTCTGTTAGATGTGTTGAAATAAGGGGCCAGACCATCAAACTTTCTTTCACAAAGAAAGTTGGATCAAAGAAACCTATATTTTCGCGCAGCGTTTTGGATTAAACCTTTTCTAAAGAAGACAAAGACAATGCGATGCGGGGGGCGTGATTCGAACACGCGGACTCCTACGAGACAGGGTCCTAAGCCCTGCGCCTTTTCCTAACTCAGCAACCCCCGCTTATATTCTCACTTTAGACATTAACGATTTTATTCTTATGAAGGAATTTTAAGGTTTGGTTCTTCATGCAGCTTATGGACTGCGTTTAGCTCATTTTATAAGGGGCCAGACATCAAACTTTCTTTCACAAAGAAAGTTGGATCAAAGAAACCTATATTTTCGCGCAGCGTTTTGGATTGAAACTTTTTCTAAAAGGTTTGACTTATCAACCCCTATCCAAATTAGTTTCTTTAAAACCAGGTTGATTGAGCAAAGAAGCTTTTTATTCTGTCCACCGCCTAATCGCAAGTAACCCGTTGTTGTAAGTGTGACTATTAGCATCTTCAAATGGAGTGCAGTTTATCCTGCCGTTTGCAGTGTAGTTGTGTGATGTACCAGAGGATAAGAGCCTGTTACAATGGTGGTGTAGATGTAGTTTTCGTTTTTGTACTCCGAAGATACTCAGAAATCGTTTTTATGATGACCTCAGTATCCTTCAGCATATCTCCACGCATTGGAGATTCTTCAAATACCCACTTGTCGTTTTTACGGAACTGGAAATGGTGCGGGTAACTTTTGAGCTTTCTCAGTTCTTCTACACCCTCATGCGGGTAATCGTCCCACCCAAAAATTCTTTTGTCGCCCTTGTATGGAAGTTCCAAATCAATCAAGCCATACGAATAGCTTTTTGTCGTTGGATCGTAGTAAATGTCAAGGAAGAGGGTCTCGCTTATCATAGCTCGAACTTTCGCACCGATGATGATGCACTCTTTAAATACCCCCGTAGCATTGAGCTTTTGTATAACTCCCCGATACCAGATCATTATTACAGGCTCTCCAAGAGGTAGGTAAGTTCTTCTAACTCAGATCGTATCGCTCGCCATTCTAATAAATCATTGTAGCGGGTATGATCATCCGGCGTGACACCTTTTTCCTTTATCTCCTTTTCTAAATGTTCACGAGATTCGTAGGTCTCAATAAGCCTTTTTTCAGCTTTTTTAATAGCCGTGATTCGCTCCGCAATCTTCGATACAATTCCCGTAAGAATAATATCCTCTTCCGTTGCGGGCAGTATTTTTAAAGCCTTACCCAATACGCCTATTTTGCTCTGTGTAGCATGCATTTCTTCTAAACCTTTCTTTTTTAAAAAAAAGAAACCTTTACTAAATAAATAGTTTTATTGCAGTTATCCTGTCTGTGTATGTTTTCCCATTAGCATCCAAGAATGAAGTGCAGTTTACCCTGCCGTTTGCGGTTAGTAGTGCGTCCGAACGCTTATGCGCTTTTCATTAGATTAGAGATTGAGAACCGAATGATACATAGATTCAAACACACACGCGGACTCCTACGAGACAGGGTCCTAAGCCCTGCGCCTTTTCCTAACTCAGCAACCCCCGCTTATAATGTTATTTCTTCTTTTAGACTTAGACTGTAACGATTTTATTCTTATGAAGGAATTTTAAGGTTTGGTTCTGTTCTAGTGAGCACCAAATTGTTAAACCTATGATGATGGGTGATAGGGTACTTTTGCATCTTCTTAGCATTAATTTGTAGGAAGGCTACTTTGCTTCGTCTAATATCATAAAACCTCCGTTCAGTCCACGCAATCCACTATTCTCCATCCCCATTTATGGAAATATGCTTTGTCTACATATAACCCTTTCGGAATAGTTCAGTATGAACGAACAAAAAGTCGCCACTTGGAATTACCTTACTGCTCCTCTTCCCACGCCCAATCCAACTACCGTGCTCCGATTTTTTTTATGTGGCACTCCACACTTTCTATTTAAACCTCACGAATCGCTCCTGCACCCCCTCGAACTTAGGATGATAGAAACGGAGAGCGAAAGAACCGAAACGATATGGAAGAAGCGGTGACGAATAAAAGTTATAGAACAACTAAGTCAAAGCTAAGGCTTGATCCAGATCCGCTATGATGTCTTCTGAATCTTCTACGCCTACTGAGATCCTCACCATATTGTCGGTTATCCCCACCTTCAGCCTCACCTCTCTGGCTATCGTCGCGTGGGTCATCGATGCGGGATGTTGAATTAAGGTATCAACGGCTCCGAGGCTCACCGCCAGAGTACAGAGCGCAACGTTGTTCATGAGTTTGCGTCCCGCTTCTATGCCGCCCTTGATGCCAAAAGAGATCATGCCGCCAAAACCACTCATCTGCTTCTTTGCTATTTCATGTTGCGGATGGCTTGTTAATCCCGGGTATCTGACCCACTCGATTTTAGGATGTGCCTCCAGGAACTGGGCCACGGCCATCGCATTGCATGCGTGCTTCTCCATTCTCAGATGCAGTGTCTTCAATCCTCTGATACATAACCAAGCTTCAAGTGGGCCCATTGTTGCTCCAGTAGTATTAACGATAGACTCCATGCTTTTGATAAATTCTTTGCTTCCGACAACGACGCCACCTAAAAGATCCGCGTGGCCACCAATGTATTTTGTACTGCTATGCACAACAGCATCCGCGCCCAATGGTAACGCTCTTTGAAAATAAGAGGTTGCAAAGGTATTATCCACGATAGAAAGAGCACCGATCTCTTTAGCCATTTTCGATGTCTCTGCAATATCACAGATGATCAAAGTGGGGTTTGCCGGCGTCTCTAAGAAGATCATCTTCGTATTTTTCTTTATGTGGTTCTTCACTTGTTCGAGATCAGAAGTATCGACAAAACTGACCTCTACACCGTACTTGGTGAGAATAGAGGAGAATAAGCTGTAAGTGGAGCCGTAGAGTACATTGCTCGATAAAAGATGATCCCCTTTCTCTAACTGAGAAAGAGCAACCGCAGTTATGGCAGCCATGCCCGAAGAGAAGGTTTGACCTGTCTCGGCGCCTTCAAGAACCGCAACTTTCTCGACTAAAGCGGCATGCGTGGGCGAGTTCGGCATTATGCGCATATACGTATATCCTTCCTCTTCTCCCGCAAACCGTGCCGCGCCCTGCTCAGCATTCTCAAATACAAAGGTGGATGTTTGATATATGGGCGTTGTATGCGCTCCGTACGAAGGATCTGGCGCTTCTCCTGCATGAACACATAACGTACCAAATTTCATTTCCTTTTTCATCGCCATCGACCTCCCTTCTTTACTTTCGGTATTTATTAGTTAGTCATTTGAGCACGTTACCATAAAAACCGATGTGAGACCGCTTACGTACCTTACCAATCGAAGCTTCATAAGATCTGAATGCACAGCCACAGCACACACCGGTCGAATGGGTTTGAGATTAAGAAACGTACCAACCACACCGAACCGCACTCCCTATTTAAACCTCACGAATCTTTCTGGCACTCCCTGAAACTTTGGATGATAGATATAATCCAGAGCAGTCCCTTTAGCTTCGTTTATCTTCATCCATTCGATTAACTGCTTAAATGTGCCTCCAGCTAATCCGTCTGCCACTATAGCATACCCCTGAGCAGTCTCCTTCGTCTTTTCTGCACCTTCTAAAAAACCTAATGCGCGCACGTCCGCGTAATCTGAAAGCCGCTTTTCAAGTTCCTCAGTTATCTCCTTCAGCTTCGTCCACCGTCCGGAAAGTAGAATTTCTTTTGGATTTTTTACCGATACCTTCATCTCTGCAACTGCTTTTTCTATTCCTTCCATCATCGCGTCAAACGCAATCTCATTTTTAGCGTCTTTCCTGCTGACAAATGCGTCCGGATCCATTTCACCGGTAACGGATACAACGCCACCTTCAAATACGTCCTTACGCTCCCAATTCCCGATAAGCTGCACCAGCTCGCCATCTACCGCAGAGAGCGTTAAAAACCCGATACCCGGGAAATTCGATCCCCCTATGCCATCCACGACTCGGCCGCCTTCTACGCCCATAACCGCATTGTAGCCAAAGCCAACTTCAACGAGTATAAATGACACGTCTGAATACGGTATTCCTAACCGGCTCGACTGGTCATGAACGCCAAGAGCAGTCACGGCTAACTTATCCGCAGTGCCCATATCCAGCTTATTTATCTTCCGGTAATAAGGCACAGTAGGAAGCTCTATCACTCCGGGTATGAACATAACCGGGAACTTCTCGCGCCGCATCCATACCGAGAAATCAGTCATGTTCTTGTACAGTATCGCACCAAAGACGCCGTCCGCTATCCCCTTCAGAATATCCGCCTTTGTTGTCAGCAAGATATAATTGTAATACCACTCCTCGAAGATGCTTTCTGGAATCTCTTCTATTCGCGTAGGCTCCACGCCATACCCGGAAGGTCCGGAAATGAGATCTACTGGAAACACTTCTCGTAACGCATCGTTTATCTTTTCCGGCTCTTTTGCTAATTCAACGTTATCAAGCGGGTTTTCATAAAACACCACGCCATCCTCGATCGCGCATATATCCATGCTCTTCGTTCCTGGATCAATACCCGCTGCACGCGTCATAAAATCGCCTTTCTGGTAAATACTCAATGTCCTACGGGCTTATAAATACTAAACTCTAAATTCGAAATACTAAACAAATCCAAATGATTAAAATAAGAAATTCAAAACAAACCTTTCTTTAAAAAAGAAAGCTTTACCAAAGAAATACGATTTTTCTTTTAGCACAGGTTTTCTTTTATCTAAAAGAAAAAGTGTTGAGTAAAAAAGATTTCGTCATGCGGATCAAGATTTGCCGGAAGGAAGCTAAAGAAAGCAGGTATTTGCTGAAACTTATTGAAGTAACTAGCGAAGGTGCTGAAAAACAAAGGCAATTATTGATCCGGGAAGCGACTGAGCTTATGAAAATCTTCGGTGCCATACTGGAGAAGACGAAATAAGTTTTGATATTTCGATTTGGGATTTTGGTATTGTTTAGAGTTTAGATATTAGGATTTAGGATTTTTGAATGACTCTTTACCTTGTAAAAGTTTCCTCTATCCGTTCTCGCGTTTCCTTATCCAGGTAAATGTGGCTGAATACTCCGCCTGTACTCTTCCGCAGCTCCATAGTCTCGGTCAGGTTCTTGTATTTTCCGCCTGCTATGCCGTTTGCGATGATTGCCGCGCCCTCCGCAGCTTCCTTTACCTCACCGCCAGTCCTCCTCAGGGTTCTTACCTCGGCTTCGATTCCGAACTCGCTGAGATGATCCTGCAGTATGGCTGTTACGTCCTGGACAAAGGGCTTTATCCTCGTGAACCGTCCGCTCAGTAAAATTTCTTTTGGTTTCCGTACGGATGAAAGCATCAGATACGTGTCTTTGATTATTGATTCCAGCATGGCGGAATAAGCAAGCTTCACCTGCTCTGAGTTTTGTGCAAGGCTAATGAATTCCTCAATAGAAACCTTCTGCGGGTCTATCCCTGAAATTGAGGCTGCACCGCCATTGAAGAGCATCATCTTTGAAAAATCCGCGATCGTGTTTGCCAATGCGTATGCAAGCTCTCCATCCATTGCGCCCATGCCCATGTACCCTACTCCGCCTATAGTACCGCCGACGCCATCAACTATCTTACCGTCTTCTATTCCCAACGCAGCCGTATAGCCGAAGCCGATCTCAAGTGCGATGAACGAGGTCCCTGCGTAAGCGATACTATATTTCTCTGCTTGATCCTTTATCCCCGAAACTGCGGTGAAGACCTTGTCTGCTGTTCCCATGTCTATCCTGTTAATCTTCCGGTATTCCGGCACAGTCGGTAAATGGATGACTCCAGGGGGAAACCAGATATTGAGGTGTGACTTCTTCATGAGGCACATCAACTCCCGTAACCCGACGATGTTAAGCCTTCTCGCAACGTCTGCTTTCGTCATGAATGTTGCAGCATTGATCTCTGCGTCCGCAGCCTCAGAAGCTTTTACCATCGGCAGCCCGTAGCCGCTTGGCCCGACGATTACATCAATCTCCCTGTCTATTTCACGTATGGCATCCAACACGATTTCAGGATTTTTCGTCACCTCGACTCGAGGTATCGCAAGGTCCATAACGACCTCATCGGTCTCATCATCAAAGCCAAAGACGTCCATGCTCTTGGTTCCCGGGTCTATTCCAATTGCGGTTACCATTTCCTTATTGTTGCTCCGTTATTGTTTCCGGTGGTGTAAAAGACGTCGCCTCCACCTTCTTTTTCTAAAAGATTCTCAAGTTTCTCAACAAGCTTTCGTGCGATTGCTCCGTTGTCAACGAGCCCATAGAACGTTGGACCCCAGCAGGTTTGGCACGCACCATAAGCGCCATTATCTAACAGTATATTTATTCCTGCCTCGACGATAGGGTCGCAGTAGATGTTGCCTTCCTGGAACCCGCTCCAGAAACCACCAAGGCGGCTGTTGAACGCTGTTATGTATTTACCGAACGTCTTTACGTCGTGCTCCATGATAGCGGGCATAACCTGCATGAGCATTATCCTGGAGAGACGATCAGACATCTGCTCTGGCATCGGCTTCAGAGTGTTGAGTATCTCTTCTTCGTTCTCTTTTATCTTCAGTATCTCCGGTATCGGCTTTTTCGGTATGCCAACGACAAAAAGCCAGTCTTCTGGTATCGGATACCTGAATAAGCAGGGTGGAACCCTCCTGCCTTTGTCTTTCATCTTGTATCCGCCGTCAACGATGAAGCCCCCGGTTTGGAACGAGTTGAAACCGAGGGCAACGATGTCTGATCTTCCGAGCGCGATAGCCATCTCCTCTATATCAACAGATAGGTTGTAGAGCTCTGCTAACGCATGACCTATTGATAATGCAAGTGCGGTCTGTGATCCCATGCCGAGGTGTTTCGGGATGGTCTCCTTGACGTTAACTGTGACCCCCCCTTCAACATCAAATCTCTCCGTGAATGCACGCACATATCTTTCTGCGTTCTCTCTGTCCTCTCCTCTGACCGTAATCTTGTCTGATTTGACGGCTTCTATAACCGTTCGCGGGTACTCAATAGTGAAGCCCGCGGTACCGTAAAGTCTTCCAAGGTCGCCGGTTAAGTCCATGTTGCCTGCGTGTAAGTGAGCAGGCACAATAATGACACTTCCAATTCCACCAACAGTAGCCATTCTTTCGTATTATCTCCTTATCCTTACCACTTACTTTATACTCTTGTAAACCTTTTTTCTTCTCCCACGTAGCACACTATTATCGAATATGCTCAATAAGAGGTGGAAAACCCTAAATCCCAATCTCTAAACTCTAAACAACTTCAAAATTCAAAATCCAAATATCAAAACTGCCATACGGCCCCACGAGCATGTAAGACCCTGTAAAGGGGTTGGTTTTGA
>JAUWQN010000025.1 GCA_030611045.1 Methanosarcinales archaeon | reverse complement strand
TCAAAACCAACCCCTTTACAGGGTCTTACATGCTCGTGGGGCCGTATGGCAGTTTTGATATTTGGATTTTGAATTTTGAAGTTGTTTAGAGTTTAGAGATTGGGATTTAGGGTTTTCCACCTCTTATTGAGCATATTCGATTATCAAAATAACCGCAACAAAATCTTTTGAAGATATTGAAAAGCATTTTTACGAAATTACGATCGAGGGAAAATAATCTCGGTTCGTTAGCATAAGATGGCTTTTCTGGAGTAGACGGGAAGGTGCTATTCATGAGTTCTAACAAAAAGCTATCCGCGATAAAAAGCTCATGCCATGCGCCATAACTTCTATTCGATCTTTTCTTTTAACAAAGCATCCAGCGCATCTGCCATACTTACGATCTTTACACGCTCCTTCTCCAGTTCACGCTTCTTTTCTAACACTTTGTCGTACGCCCATGCCGATGCTGCTATTGCTACTTTTGCTTCTCTCATCTTATCTTATCTTATAATAGTATAATATTATAACCTTACAATATTAAGATATTAATAAAAGCTTTTCGATTTTACTTGATAACTATGGATAGATATTGCCTGCCATAAGCAGGGAAAGAAGATGCAGGTGGAATTGGTTAGAAGGGACGGATCGAATCGTTTATGCTTAGCTTGCTTAGCTTGCTTAGCTTGCTTAGCTTGCTTAGCTTGCTTAGCTTGCTTAGCTTGCTTATATCGTAGAGTTTGATGAGTTTATCACCTTCAAAAGCACCTTCTCCAATTTTTCCTGGCTTTTCGATGCCGTTTCAATTATATCCTTATATTCCAACTCATCGGCAACGATACCATGTGCGTAATTATCCACAGTGCTTATATTTGCGTATCGAAGCCCTAACTCAGTTGCAAGTGTCGCTTCAGAAGCCATGCTCATCCCTACCACATCCGCATAATCCTTTATAAGTTTTATCTCCGCTTTTGTCTCGAGCCTTGGTCCCGTTGTCTGGAAATAAACGCCTTGGTCAATTATTTTAACGCTTAGCGCGCGTGCAGCTTCTAATATTCGTATTCTTAACGATTCATCCAAGCCCGGTGTAACATGCACGAGCTCGTCGTCATAATAGGTCGGTATAGTGCACAGACTGATGTAATCATGGGGAACAACTAATGAGCGTGGTGTTATAGCACGCTTTAAACTACCCGCAGACGTAACACCTATGATTTCCTCTACGCCTAACTCCTTGAACGCCCGCATATTCGCTTTATAATTTATCCTATGCGGCGGGATATTCCTGTCCTTTCCATGTCGTGTGAGGAATACTATCTCCTGTGAATGTGCAGTTGTAAAGAGGAGATAAACAGTGCCATACGGTGTATCAACTTCTCTTTCTTGCGCATCACCGAGAAGCTTAGTGCCAAATAAACTCGTTCCACCGATTATGCCAAGTGCCATCTTATATCATAATTCGATTTCCTTTATTAAAAGCTCACTCATCATCAAAAATAAACAGCTCATCAATCGTTGTCTTCAGAACGGTGGCGATGTTATGTGCTAATTTAAGAGAAGGGTTGTACTTCCCCTTCTCCAGGAATACGATCGTTTCTCTTCGGATACTCACCTTGTTTGCAAGTTCTTCCTGGGTTAAATCGTATTTAGCTCTGAACTCCTTTATGCGGTTTTTCATCTAAATCTCACTTCTTTTGTTGTAATACCATCTGAGTAGAAGCCACGAATATGTTCCGACGAACAGGGTTGTCCAGTACATACCTTCAAGTTCAATGTTGAGTGCCCAGATTTTGTCGGCCCAAAACAGGACTGTTACAGATAACAAAACTATCCATCCAGCATTATAACCTGCTTTTTCATTAATTCTCACAACTCTTTCATCTACTATTAAATCTGTTTTTGGTTTTGTAGCAGCGTATAATGCCATAACAAACATAATTAGTCCTCCAAGAATTAACCCGCCTCCCAGGAAACTCACGGCTTTAGAATGTGTTTGAAATATCAGCATAGTTGCGCCCAATAAAACCACCACTAAACCAATCCCTAAAAATCGTAGAATGTCCTTATCTTTTCTTAATTTCATTCCACATCACCTTTTCTATCATAGTATAATAAAGAAAGAATGCACACTAACAGTGCACCTCCGAAAAGAAGTACAAATGCCGGTGCGAATAACTCAGTGCTGTTTGTCAGGTATATGTACACAATCGTTGCAACTCCGAAAAATATCGTGTACATAAAAGCGTTCCTTGTTGCTCTGCCAGTGTTTACTTCAATTCTCTCGTCGCTTGCATTGTATGTTGCAAAGTATGGAATGAATGAAAGGAACCACAGGAAAGCCGTCTTCCCCTCAACGAAATACAGCAAGCTCAGTAATGAAAGAAATCCCAGATACCAAAGTGTGTTTTTCATTCTACATCACCTTTTCGTTTTAAATACAACTGGAATATCAATGCAACAAAAACCATCACATACACTGTTGACCCAAGAGCCTGCTGAACAGTCATTTTCCATACTTCAAAGTGATCCAACCAAAAAGCACAGTAACAAATACTATTGTGACTACCCACGAATAAGCTACCGCAAATGCACCTATCTTCCTTGATCTCTCATCTCGCTCAGGCATGTTTTTATATCTTAGATGTCTAAGCACACCGTTTAACAGAAGAACTATGCCAATAATCATTAATGTTCCAGTAATCAAATCATCTATGCCCCAAAATATTAGCAATGCTATACCAATAAGCAAGATTGCAGCTCCAATCACCACGCGGTATCTATATTCTTTTTTCATTTTTCTTATCCATTATATATTTATAACTTTTTATTAGCTATTTCTAACATAATGTTAGATATATATAACAAGACATAAAAAAGGGTTTCGGTTTTTTTCACGCCTGTTCCAATACGGAAATATCTTCCCAACTCCGGTCACCGAGAACAACCTCAAACTCGTTAATCGAAAGAACAGGCTTCTTAAAATGGACAAAATCTTCTGCCAATCGTGGACATGCGGTATTAACAAAAGCGTCAACTTTAAAGCCAAGCAATCGCTCTTCGGTTATCTCTTCCAGCACAATCAAATAGGCTTCTAACCCTTTCGCTACGGCTCTTTTCTGTAACGTAATCGCTTCGTTAAGCTTAAATTGGCCGCTTTTCATACCGATAAGTATCCCAAAGGACTTCGCATCCAGTGCGCGCCCGATCACGAGATACCGCTTTTTCCTCAATTCATCCGGCTCGAATACGCTAATCTGCATGGTGAACGGGTCAGCAGCAATTACTCGCTTTCCCGTATACAACGCTATTCCCGCAGGATGGAAACTACCACTGCCTATGAACACAATATCGTCGCAGTGAACTCTCGCTGAAGAGAAATCACAGCCCAATACCTGACCATCGTATTTTAGATTATTCGATCTACCTATCACCGCTTGCTTTCCAGTACGAGCAAGCACTTCTTTTGCCGCTTCCAGAGCATGAACGTGCTGTACCGTTGCTACTAAACCTACACAATCCCCTTTTATCTCGGCTACCGCTCGCTCCACCACAGGTTTAATGTCGACCGTGTTTCTGAGTTCTATAAAAACAACCTTTTCCTGATTTTCAAAAACGCCTCTATTTGTTTCTTTGGTAAAGCTTTCTTTTCTAAAGAAAGGTTTGTAAACGCTTTTTCTAAAAGGGTTTACTGTATGTCCAAAATGAAAAAGAAGATCCACCATTCCCTCCAGCTTCTCGTCAATGTCGCATGCGCCATAGCACGAATTCCCGGATAATATAACCTCTGTCCCGGTCTCTTTCGAAATCTCAGCAGAGAGAGCAAGTGCCACTGTCTTAAGACCTTCGGGGAGCTGCAACCCAACTCTTCTCGCGCCTCTTTCTTTTATCAACGCTTTTATCCGCTCCAATTCGAACTCGTATGAATTTTGCTCCATAGTAAGTACTTACGATCACGAGGTAAAAATTACGTTTGGGTTTTTATAACTGTGAATTGTGAACTATTAATCGGTGCAACATGTCAGGTGAAGATGCCAGAAAGTCGGGGGAAGAAGGAGTAAAAACATTTTATATCGGGTTTTTAGCGCTCGGCTTGATAATAGGCACAATACTGGGCATTGCTGTCGGGGGTTTTGTTTCTCCTCAAAATCAAACGCAAAGTTCCATGCCTACTGTTACAAACGTATTAACGCCAGAAGAAGCAGGTGAAGAAGCTGTTGACTTCGTCGCAACCTATCTCGTTACACCCGGCGTTGAGGTTTCATTGATAAACGTAACGGAGATGGAGAACGCGAATCTGTATAAAATAGCGGTTAATCTATCTATGCTGGGAATTGCAGAAACGAGAGAATTGTACATAACAAAAGATGGGGAATTGTTATTCCCCGGGGGCATTGACTTAGAAGAATTTAAAGAGCTGGTAGAAGCACAGAAAGAACAGGAAGAAATATAGCCGAATGTAGTGAAACACGAAGCAGCAAGCAATTGGCAACTTCGTCGTAAGTGGTGGTGGTGACGCACTATCACTGAGGGATGGGAAGTTGACATGACAATTATGCATGCACACACCCTTCTTCAACAACTTTGACTTCTATCACATCTTAAGTACTATTCATTATTTACATAGCATTAATGTATTTTACTGCTTTTATATCCATAACCCCTTTTATCATTTTGACATTGGATGTTGTATCAATATCTAAATTTACTTTCAGTACGTTTGATGTCGAAGTTATAAGTATTACATGTAGTGCTTTTAAAATTATATTTCCGGTATGATTAAAGCGAAGATCGTATTTGCGCTATAACGAACTAAAAAAGTAGTGCGAATATAAACTATTGCGGAGAGAGATATAAATCGCTTAAAACGCACGTATGAAGGAGGGGAAATGGTGGCAAAAAATACAACGGTTATGGTATCAAAATACGTCTAAGGTTGCTTTCTTTCTGTCTACCTCAGTCGCTTATCCAATTTGATACTAGCCTCACAAAGTCTGTTTCGTAACGTGCTGTAACTCACATGTTCGATAGTTTACTCTAAGCAAAAGTAAATTCCTTGAGAAGTAACCTTGCGACCTTTAAGTTTTAGGGTAAAACTTCAATGTGACACGAGAGGGATGATAGAAGGTATGATTTATCTACGATTTGTCATTAAAGCGATTTAAGACGGTTTTCATCATGACAACCCCCAGAACAAGCGGTTTAAGTTTTATTAAAACTTCAAATATTTTTTGGTGAAATATTTGTTTATAAGCGCTTTATGTTAATTTCCAATTATTTTTTTAGTTAAAGCCAGCCTTCAACCCATTTGTTCATGTTCTTCTTATCTTCTTCGATAAATGGCAAATTAATGTAGTGTTGCAAAGATGTTAGAGTGGTGTGGCCTTGAGAAAGATAAACTAAATTTGTTGCCTCTGGATAGTAAAAGATCAACCAGCTTTCATAAGTCTTCCTTAAAGTTCTTGCTGATATGCCAACAACATCTAATCCTCCTTTTCTCCCCCATTCGAGTAAGGAAGAATCCCACGCCTGAATAGAAGGCAGGAGTTTGTTATTTTCAAAGAAATAAGGCAAAATTGTTTTCCCCATTGAACTCAATCTGATCCAGCGCTCTACTTGTCTTCGCTTTACCTTCTTCTGGGCTTCTGAAGGAAGGTGTATGAAATTGCCATCGAACCAACGGGGATTGTTTTGAATATTTTGACATTCTTTATACCTTGCACCTAACAATAAGCACCCATCTAAAAGGGTTCTATTTTCTGTTTTCTTCGCTCCCTCGCGCAACAATTCAAATTCGTAAGGGCGTAATATCCTTGTTTTTACCTTTTTACCTTTTAATATCGGGATCTTCTCAGCCATGTTTGTCCTTTACCCTCCATGCATCTATAGAGAGATCGGTAGTTATAGCCATATTAATTATTTCACCCATCTATAATATCTTTGATGCTGAAATATTTAACACCTTCATCGCACCTTTATTATCTTATGCATCTTTACATCCTGAAAGTTCATTTGTTATTTTTGATGTTCCGATAAAGTTTGTAACTTTAGATGTAAATCAATCTTCAGTAACTTCAGTCTCTTTAGCCTTAACACCTTTCTCAATAAGTTCAAGGAGATACGCCTTCATTGAGATCCCTCTATCTATCGCCTCTTTTCTTATCGTCTTATGCAAGTTCTCCTCTATATCTAAATTTACCTTCACCATTTTTGGTATCACCATTATAACCATTACCTTTGTTATAGTTAAATACTTCTATCCCCCCTTTAGTTGCTACTGTAGTATGTAAATCTATTCAGACTTGTAAACGCCCTCTAATTTCTTGTAAAACTCGTTTCAATCGCTTTTCCATGAAAAAGAAGAAAAGACGCTACTTCTATATTCTATCTATTAGTAGGTAATACTATGCATCTTACCAAAGAAGAAGAGCGGATATACGCGGGAGAAGAAGGATGGGCACGGAAAAAGGCAATGGAGATACTCGTCGCAATAGGGGATATAAACAATGCTTCACAATTAATACCGATAAAAAGTGCGCATATCTCCGGTGCGTCTTACAAAACGATCGGAGACGCTTTTGAGTTCATAAATCGTCTTGAAGGTACGGTAAAAGTCAAGAGCACGTTAAATCCTACGGGTATGGATAGAGAGAACCGGAATTCCATGGAAATTTCGGAAAAGTTCGTAACGAAGCAAAAAGATGTGATCAACGCGTATAAAAAATTGGGCGTCTCCGTGGAGTGCACCTGCATTCCTTATCTCATTGGAAATACGCCGAAAAGGGGCGAGCATATCGCATGGGCGGAATCATCGGCTGTCTTATATGCCAATTCTGTCTTGGGTGCGAGGACGAATATGGAGGGGGCACCGTCTGCTCTTGCCGCTGCACTTATAGGCAAAACACCTTATTATGGGCTCCATCACGCTGAAAACCGGGAACCTGAGATGCGAGTGTGTGTGAACTGTGCCCTTACAGACGCAGACTACAGCGCTCTTGGTTTCTTGATAGGCGACCTCGTAGGGAACAAAATACCGGTGATAGAACTTCCTTCCGCTTCTTTGCCGAGCACCGACGAATTGAAGCATTTATCCGCTGCGATAGGCGCTACCGGCTCCGTAGGCTTGTATCATATCGAAGGGATAACACCAGAAGCCGATGCGATAGGATCACCTGCGGAAAGAGCAGAGATAGAAAAAGACGATTTGAGAAGGTTTTATGCTGAGAATGAGAAAGGCGATGTGATAGCGATAGGCTGTCCTCATTGCTCCGCGTCTGAACTCCAACAGATATACGCGCTCTTGAGGGCAGAAAGTGGGGGCAGAAAGGTACGAAAAGAGTTCTTCATATTCACCGCGAGAGCGATAAAAGAACGTATGCAAGATGTGGTGCGAAAGATAGAAGATTACGGTGTGAAGGTGATTTGTGACACCTGTTTCGTAGTTTCGCCGGCGTTTGAGCATTACAAGTGTGTAGTAACAAACTCAGGCAAAATGCTGCGCTATGTGCCGTTGCTCTGCGGTGGAGCGAACGTGAGGTTGTGCAAGACGGAAGAGTGTGTTAAGCGGGCATTTTGAGTGTTGACTGATTTTATATACTTTTATAATCTTATCTCTAACAGTAACTAACAGTAACTAACAGTAACAGAAGAGTAAGATGGCTAAAAGACACAGACCAAGGAGGGGTTCGCTTGCCTTTTCTCCGAGGACGCGAGCACGAAGTGAGACGTGCAGAATAAAACGGGAAGAACTAGCCGTAGGTAGGAAACTACAAGGCTTCGCAGGATATAAAGCTGGGATGACACACCTCATTCTGACCGATGATAATCCTCATAGCCTGACGAAGGGAATGGAAATAGCTGTTCCTGCAACGATAATAGAAACCCCACCGATGCGCGTGGATGGTTTCCGTCTTTATAAAGATACGAACTACGGTAAGCGGGCTGTAATAGAAGCATGGGCGGGAGCAGCGGCAGGAGAAGGTGGAGGAGATTTGGATTTGGGTGCAATAGATGAAATAATTAAGAAGGCTGACGATAAACAGGCGCTAAGTCTACATTTAATCGCTTCTACAGCTCCTGAGGTGGTAAATGGCGTGCCAAAGAAGAAGCACGACCTCCTGGAGATAAAGATGAGCGGCGAGGTCGAGCAAGACCTCGAATATGCAAAAAAGGTATTTGGGAAAGAGTTAAAGGTAAATGACGTGGTTAAAGAGGGCGATTTTATTGATGTTACCGCGGTGACCAAGGGAAAAGGCACACAAGGACCAGTGAAGCGATGGGGAATTACGATTCAGAATGCAAAAGCTAAGAGGTCTGGGAAAGGTCGTCATGTGGGTTCTATCGGCGGCTGGACACCTCGAAGAGTCCGATGGCGAGTCCCTCAGCTTGGACAGACCGGGTATCAACAGCGGACAGAGTACAACAAGCGAATAATGAAGATCGGGGACAATGGCGAAGAGGTAACGCCAAAAGGTGGGTTCATTAAGTACGGCATCGTGAGGAATGAGTATGTTTTGCTCAAAGGTAGTGTTCCCGGACCGAAAAAGAGGTTTGTGAGAATCTCTCATGCGATACGACCTCATCCTAAGCTGGGCGTACCTGAAATTGATTATATAAGCACGAGATCACAACAAGGGAGATAAGATAAGAAACAAGAGAAGAAGAGCGATGGTAGAAGAAGAGAAGAGCAAAGCTAAAGTGTTAGACTTATCCGGGAACTTGATAAAAGAAATAGCACTTCCTCGGGTATTTACTGAGGAATACAGACCGGACTTGATAAAGAGAGCTGTGCTCGCAATGCAATCAAACAGATTTCAGCCAAAAGGTACAGACCCCTTAGCCGGGAGGAGAACATCCGCAGAGAGCTGGGGTACCGGTAGAGGGGCTGCCAGAGTGCCCCGTATAACAGATGGACGAAGAGCAGCACGGGTACCACAAGCGGTTGGCGGGAGAAGAGCGCATCCACCAAAAACTGAGAAGGTCCTGGCGAAAAAGATAAACAAAAAGGAACGGAGGAAAGCGATAAAGTCTGCTATCACCGCTACTATAAACCCAGAACGCGTAAGAAATAGAGGGCATAGATTCAGCGATGAAGTAGAACTCCCGATAGTAATAGAAGATTCATTCGCAAGCCTTGAAAAGACCTCTGAGGTGGAGGCGTTTTTAAAGACCATCGGTGTGTGGGACGACGTGCTCCGTGCAAAGGAAAGGAAAGTAAGAGCTGGTAAGGGGAAGATGCGAGGCAGACGATACAAGTCTAAAAAAAGCATTTTAATCGTTATTTCTCGTGAAGAAGAACTAACCGAGGATAAAAAAATAACGAAATCCGCGGAAAATTTACCTGGTGTTGATGTATCCTACGCGGAAGAGCTCAATGCGGAATTACTTGCACCGGGAACGCATCCTGGCAGGTTAACAATCTGGACTGAATCTTCTCTAACAAAACTTGCTACAATGGAGTGATAAATGAGAAATGGTAGATAAACTGAAACATATAGTCCCAAGCGAAAAAGCAACTCTGATGATCGATTCGGAGAACAAACTCCAGTTTATTGTTGATTTAAAGGCGAATAAGGAGGAGATAAAGCGAGATGTTGAGCGCGTGTTTGAGACACCTGTGAGAAACGTGAGGACAATGATAACATTTAAAGGTGAGAAGAAAGCAATAATAGAATTAGAGAAAGAAGGTAAGGCGAAGGAGATCGGGACCTCGCTTGGCATATTATAATTATAAACAGAGTGAAAAATGGGGAAAAGAATAATAGCACAGCGGAGAGGAAAAGGCTCACCCACTTTTAGGGCACCTTCGCATCGTTATAAAGGCAATCTCGAACATGTGAGGGTGAATAAGAATGAAACGGTATCAGGAACAATCCTGGAAATAGTGCACGACCCTGCAAGGAGTGCTCCTATTGCTCGTATAAGGATAGAAAGAGAGAGTGAGGAAGAAAAAAAAGTAGAGGAGCGTTTTATAGTTATACCCGAAGGAGTTGGAGAAGGTGATGCGGTCTCATATGGCGAATCCGCAGCGATAAAAACAGGAAATACGGTTCCGCTTCGCTGTATACCCGAAGGAGTTATGATTTGCAACTTAGAAGTAAGACCAAACGACGGCGGTAAGTTCGTACGGTCTTCAGGCAATTGTGCTACGTTGTTAGCGCATGAGCATGAAACGGGAAAGTCGATGGTGGCGTTACCAAGCGGGAAGAAGAAATGGCTGTCCTCCGACTGTTTTGCTACTATCGGTGTTGTCGCGGGCGGAGGTCGTACCGAAAAGCCGTTTGTGAAAGCGGGAAAGAAATACCATAAGATGAAGGCACGTGCGGCAAAATATCCGACGGTAAGAGGAGTGGCAATGAACCCCGTTGACCATCCTCACGGTGGTGGTGCTCATCAGCACGTTGGAAAGTCTAAAACCCCGGGCAGAAGCGCACCGCCGGGAAGGAAGGTAGGGAGCATAGCGGCAAAAAGAACAGGAAAGAAATGAGGTAAAAAGGTGGAATGGCAAAGAAGAAGAAAGGTAAGTCTAAAACAACTTTAAAGAAGAAGGAAGAGGAGTTTACGTATCGCGGATATACACTAGCGAAGCTCAAGAAGATGAAGCTCGACGACATAGCCGATTTAATGTGTGCGAGGCAGCGGCGGAAAATAAAGAGGTCGTTTCGAGCTGAAGAGGAGAAGCTGCTTGTAGCGGTAAAATCTGGTAAGGAAAACATAAAAACGCATTTACGGGACGCTATCGTCCTGCCGAGCATGGTGGGAAAGAAGATAGGGATACACGATGGAAAGAGCTTTGAATATATTGAGATGAAAACTGAGATGATCGGGCATTATTTTGGCGAGCTGGTATTGACACGCAAAAAAGTGGCTCACGGAGCTGCGGGTGTCGGAGCTACGAGATCATCAAAATATGTGCCTCTGAAGTAATTACTGTGAAGAGTGAAGAAGATGGGAAGGGTAAAATATAGCACGGAAAAAGAAATCGATCCTGAAACGACTGCAAAGGCAATGGCTTATGAACTTCACATATCTCCTAAGCACGCGCTTGAGGTATGCAGGGCGATAAAGGGTAAGAAAGTGGAGGTTGCAGAGTCCTATCTGGAAGATGTGCTGGATATGAAGGTAGCGGTTCCATTCAAGCGTTATAAGAAGAAGGTTGCGCATCGTCGAGGGCTGAAGAAGTGGTATGCTGGGAGATACCCTATGAAAGCAACTGGTGAGATATTAAAATTACTAAGAAATGCGAAGGGCAATGCAGAGTATAAAGGTCTTGATTTGGACGCATTGCGAGTTTTGCATGTGGCCACGAAGGAAGGTCGCACGATACGGGGGATAATACCACGCGCTTTTGGCCGTGCTACACCAAAGAATACTGAGACGGTCACCGTTGAGATAATACTGAGAGAATAAGGGAGTTATGAGTGGAAAGTGATAGAGAGGATATTCGTAGAGGAAGGGATAAAGAAAGTAAGAATGAATGAATATTTCAGGACAGAGCTAGAGAGAGCGGGTTACGGCGGAATGGATATAAAAAGAACCCCGATGGGCACGCAGATAACAGTGAAAGTTGAGAAGCCGGGAATGATAATAGGAAAAGACGGTAGGAGGATAAAGAAGTTAACCGACGATGTAATCAGGAAGCAGGAACTGGATAACCCTCAAATAGATGTTCAACCCATTGGGGTGCCGGAACTGAATGCACAGTTGATGGCGAATAGACTTGCGAAACTCATAGAGCGCGGCTGGCATTTCAGACGTGCAGGTAGGTCAACCTTACAAAGGATAATGGATAGAGGGGCGCTTGGCTGCGAAATTATTATGTCCGGGAAGCTTAAAGGGCCTCGTGGTCGGATGGAGAAGATGGTATCTGGCTATATAAAGCACTGTGGCTCCATAGCCGATGAAATAGTGGATAAGGGATATTCAATAGCGATGAAAAAAGCAGGAGTCATAGGTGTACGGGTGTGGATAGTACCGCCTGATTCAAAGCTACCCGATGCTTTTCGCATGAACGTTGTAAACACGGAAGGAGAGAAAGAAGAGCCGAAGGAAGAGAAGGAAGAAAAAACGGAAAGCAAAGAATGAGCTTATTTAGAATTGAAGAGATAAGAAGTATGAGTGGGAAGGAGAGAAGCGAGGAATTGGAGAGTTTAACGAAAGAATTATTACATGAGCGTGGGATAATAGCCACTGGTGGATCTCCGGATAATCCCGGAAGAGTAGGAGAGATAAGAAGGACAATAGCACGAATCAAAACGGTTCGAAGAGAAGAGCAAAGGGGAGCGGAAGCAGCGATGGCAGGCAGAGGAACGAGGAGGTAAGTGGGCAAATGCAAATCTGCGATAAATGTGGATTGCCGGTTGATTTATGCATTTGCAGGGAGATAGCAAAAGAGCAGCAATTAGTGAAGGTGTATACGCTAAGGAAGAAGTTCGGGAAGATTGTCACGTTTGTAGACGGGATAAACGAGAAGGAAGTGGATTTGAAAGCGCTTTCAAAGGAGTTGAAGTCGAAGTTCGCGTGTGGCGGTACGGTAAAAGACGGATGCATACGGTTACAGGGCGATAAAAAAAAGTTGGTGCAAAAAACGCTTCGGGAGATGGGTTATACATTAGAGGGCGCAGAATGAAAATAACACCAAGTAATTTATTGCGGCATGAGCTGATAGGCTTGAAAATCAACGTGGACGAGAGCAGTAATAGTAGTGTTCGGGGACTCGGAGGAACGGTAGTTGATGAGACGCGGAATATGCTGGTTATAGAGAATGAGCAGAAAAATGAGAAGAGTATAGCAAAAGCTGGAAACCAGTTCATTTTTGAGTTGAACGGAGAAGTACACGTAAGAGTAAAGGGCGACAGGCTCATTTCAAGACCTGAAGATAGGATAAAAAAATGAGAAATATAGGGATAGATGTCAGTAAACCTGAAAAGGAATGTGAGGATGTAGATTGCCCGTTTCATGGGACGTTGCCAGTAAGAGGGCAGATCTTGGAAGGCGAGGTGGTAAGTGATAAAGCGCCGAAGACGGTCGTTGTTCAGCGGAATTACCTAAAGAAAATTCCGAAATATGAGCGGTATGAGAAGAGGCGGTCAAAGATACACGCGCACAACCCGCCCTGTATAAATGCAAAAGTGGGCGATGTGGTGAAGATAGCAGAATGCAGACCGCTCAGTAAGACAAAAAGCTTTGTGGTGATAGAGAAAAGATGAAAGGAGTAAAAGCAAAGATAACGAAGGCGTTGCCAACCGGTGCACGGTTAGACTGCGTGGATAATACCGGTGCGAAGGTGTTACAGATAATCGCCGTGAAAGGATACCGGGGCGTAAAGAACAGGTATCCAAAGGCAGGGGTTGGGGATGTGGTAATAATAACAGTGAAGAAGGGGAGGCCAGAAATAAAGAAGCAGATCCTGAAGGCAGTGGTCGTGCGGCAGCGTAAGGAATACAGAAGACCGTCTGGGATACGCGTGAAGTTTGAGGACAATGCTGCGGTTATCGTGGATGATAAGGGTACACCAAAGGGTTCAGAGATACGAGGACCGGTTGCGCGGGAAGCTGTGGAGAGATTCGCAAAGATAGCTTCTGCCGCAACGATAATCGTGTAGTGTAATACCCGGCGGGGGTTACCGAGTGGACAAAGGTGGCAGACTCAAGATCTGCTCCCGCAGGGGTTCGCAGGTTCGAATCCTGCTCTCCGCATAACACAAACCAAATAAGTCTATGCTTATGCTAACGGAAGAGGAAGGTAAACGGGGTTTGGAACTTGCAATAGCTGCAATAGAGAAATATCTGAGTGAGAACGCCAAGCTCAAAGCGCCTGATGACTTGCCTGCATGCTTTGAAGAGAAAAGAGGAGTTTTTGTCACGCTGAATAAATTCGGCAATCTGAGAGGCTGTATTGGCTATCCATATCCCATATTCACGTTGAAGGAAGCGATTATAGAAGCGGCGATTTCCGCAGCGGTTGGCGACCCGCGATTTCCGCCGGTAACAAAGGATGCGTTTGAGGCGGTAACCATTGAACTCACGATACTCACAATGCCACAGGAGTTAAAAGTAAAGCCAAAGGAGTTGCTTGGAGAGATAGAAATAGGTAGGCATGGCTTGATAGTAAAGAAAGGGATGTATCAAGGGCTTTTGCTGCCTCAGGTGGCTACCGAGAATAAATGGTCAGCAGAGGAGTTTCTATGCCAGACCTGCTGGAAAGCCAGCTTGCCACAAGATGCATGGCTGGAAGAAGACACGGAGGTCAGCACATTTGAAGGCCAGATATTCAAGGAGGAGAAAACGAGATGATAATAATAGATAGATATAAATGTGGATACTGTGGTGCATGCGTTTCGGTCTGCCCCACAGATGCAATCGTGTTGGTAGGGACGTGGATAAGGATAGATGAGGGAAACTGCAATACCTGTAAAGCCTGCGTGAATATCTGTCCCGTAGGTGCATTGGAGCTGGAACCGAAAATAGACAGTGAAAACGGCACTGTGCACAACTCAAACGTTAAGATCGGTTGATTGAACGCTTCGCTGTCTATCGTTTAACTTTGACTTTTACTTAGTTAGTGATTCTCAAATCTTCTTCGCATACACGAGTGCATCCTCGCCATCCGCATAATAGCTTTTTACGATATAAGACGGTTTGTAGCCTTGTCTTTCATAAAATCGTATCGCACTCCTGTTACTTCTTCGGACTTCCAGCGTGACGGTTTCGAACGCATTGGTACGAAATTTGTGCTCCAGTGCTTTTATCAGCTCTTCTCCCACTTCGCGCATTCTACACTCTTTATCCACCGCAATCCCGGATATATGTCCATGCCCCCTTCTTATAGCACCGCCGACAAAACCAATTAGCTTTTCATCCGTGCTCGCCTGCGTTGCTAACGTAGAGACAGCCACAAAGAAATAGTCCCTGGAAGAATAGAAAAAATCAACGATATCTGATGCGGTATTTATCGTTTTTATGTTCTGCTTCCATAGTCGTATAATCTCCTGCAAATCCGACTCTACTGCTTTCCTTAGCCTAAACACGTCCATAAATACTTTTCACTATACGCTTTGCTTTTGTTTTTAACTATTTTATTAGCCCACAGGCTATTAAATACTTGCAGGATAACTCTAACGAACCACCCAAATGAGCGATGCGGAAAGGATAAAAAAGGACATTGCACTTTTTGAGGAGAGTGTGGTTGAGCTTGATTCGATATCGCTTGTTGACAATGAGGAAAAGGTGATAGAACACGCAACGAGATATTACGAGGATACAAAGTATTACCTTGGAAAAGGCGATTACTTTACTGCGTTCGGCTGCATAAACTATGCACATGGGCTGATAGATGGAATAAAGAGGCTAAAAGGAGTATTGGAGTGATTGTCACTTTAAATCAAACCACCATCGCCATATATCCTATGGCAAATCCTAATATCGCACCAGAATTGAGAAACGGCAGTCCGGCATGCGGTTTACCTCTACCTGCAATCGTGCTCAGCACCGCATATCCAGCCAGCGTTCCTATGAGCGCACCCAAAGTTGGAGTAGCAAGTTCATACGTTACAAATGAAGACACCACCAGTATAGATGGGATAATTGCATCACCAAGTCCCATGAAAAAACCGTCTTCCATCTCATCTCCCTTCATCAAAGAGAAACTCCACTTTCGCGGCAGGACAAAAAGAATGGGCAATCGCAAGTCAATGACCGATTCTGCTAAGGACACCATGTGCTTCGTTTTATAAACTGCAATGGCATCGTACACCGCTAAGATTATCAGTAAGAGCAAAACGGGTAGTATGCCAAGTGAAATCCCAAATATCGCCGCTGCACCGCCGCCTATTATCAAACCAGTTGCATCGAGGACATACCATTCGGGATATTTATACAATAGAAGTGCAAGCGCAAGCGTACTGACGACCGGAAGATAGACATTAGGGTGGAAAAGCGCGTACATCACGTAATACATCGTTATCGCGACCGCTCCGAGCATCACGAAATAGATAAGCCTTTTGCCACCAAACCGAAACACGACAAGAATAAACGCTGTGAACGCTATGATGATGAAGAAAAAGATAATTGGATTAAGTGGGTCATCCGGATTTTCAAACGCGGTCATGCCCGCCAAATCAAATGGCGCTGCGAGTAGCAACGCAATGATCTGCGTAAGCAGGATAAAACTTCCCATGCAGATAAACAGCGCGATACTTGCCCTTTTTTCTTCTCGTTCTTCCTCTTCGTCGTCCATTCTATTCTATTCTATTCATCTTAAACTATTAATGTAAATGCTCAAAATCTTGTGGGTGGAAATCCTAAACAAATCCAGATGATAAAAATTACAAATTCAAAACCAACCCCTTTACAGGGTCTTACATGCTCGTGGGACCGTATGGCAGTTTTGATATTTGGATTTTGAATTTTGAAGTTGTTTAGAGTTTAGAGATTGGGATTTAGGGTTTTCCACCTCTTATTGAGCATATTCCTATTAATCAATAAAATCCTTCACGTGACTTGAAATAACGGTGGTGTACGTACGTAAAGAATGAAAACAAATAAAGATTAATCCCCAGCCCCCCGCCTCTTTATCACTTCCGTTTTATCAATCACCCTTACCTCAGGCTTCATCTTATCATACACCGAGATAACAGTGGCAGTAGCATTCAATCCTTCAAAGTGCTTTTGTATGCGCTCCATCTCCTCTGGCGAAAGCGGGTTTGCGGGACATGGTCTCAGCGGGGTATTGAGTTGCACCTCATCCGACCGTATAGCTGCAGCGATACGCGCCATTTCCACGCCAGATTCTTTATTCTCCTCCACAAACATCATTTGTAGACATAACCTACCCTTGTATCCTTTTCTAAATTCCATGAGCCCTTTTATTATCGCTTCAAACGTAATCTCTTCGTTTATCGGCCGGTTAACCTGCTCGAAAATACGCTGGTTCGGAGCATCGAGCTTGGCGACCACGATGTCCATCTTCTTCAATTCTTCCCGCACTCCCACATCGATCATTAAAGCGGAGTTTGTCAGGATGGCAATCGGTGTTTTAGGGCACTGTCTTCGGATTACCTCTGCAACCTCGCCGAGATTCGCGCCCAGTGCCGGCTCGCCCATACCTGCAAACGTAATCACATCGGTGGTATCAGCAATGGTATCCGCAATCTCGCTAATCTCACGTTCGATCTCCTCTGTTTTTACGTACACCTTCCGTTCTGCCGTTTTATTCACCGTTCTCCCAAGCTGGCAATAGACACAGTCAAACGAGCAGGTCTTCTCTTTCGTGCTTATAATATCCACGCCTAACGACCTGCCCAGTCTCCACGATGCCACCGGACCGTACACAAAGCGCATTTATAGTTCTATCACTACTCCAGCCCCACACCGCACTGTTTTCTCGGGATACATGCTCAATATCTCTTTCTTACGTACCGTGCAATGACAGGGCATTATCAGTTCCAATCCCTGTAACGACTCCAGCTTATCAAACCCGTGAAAACCGCCTATCACACCGTACAACTCACCGAAAACCGTTGCAGCCTCTAAAATAATCTCTAAACCCGGATGCGCACATCCGGTTAAAACGACCATGCCTTCCTCTGTATCCAGAACCAATGACTGCTCCTTAATCCCCAACCCAAGCTCTCCTGTTGTATAAAACCCCGGAATGATCTCATTCGGGTCTGATACTTCAACAACTCTCGCTGCTTTCTTCGCAACATTTTTCTTCAATCTGCGTGAGAATGAACGGGGTAGATACACGGCAACGCCTGGGCCTGGATGGAACACCGCATCAAGACCGCCAGTGTGGTCCCCATGCTCGTGTGAAAGCGCAACAATCTCAATGTCTTCTTTTTGTATTCCCAACTGCTGCATATTGTAAGTTAATATATCGCCTGAAGCTCCGGTATCAAACAGTAATTTCCTGTCCCCCGACTCGATCAGACATGAAAACCCCCAGTCGCTTTTGAACCCTTCCTTCGCTTCGTTATCATATACTATGCTCAGTTTCACTTTCCCTCATCTTTATATCTGATAATTTCTTGTTAATTATTAACATTTGTATACCGGAGGTAAAAAACTAAATATAAAACATTGGTAATACTTTCAATCAAGGTTTTTACCGACGGTAAAAAAGGTGTATGCTAAGAGAAATAGAAACGAATGTGAAGGACAAAGTGGAAAAGGTAAGGCAAATGAGGAAGATAGCAGCAGCCAAATTGATCCTTCCCTTTTGCCTCGCTGGCGTCGTAGTGCTACTCCTCTGGTTCGCGGGTCCGGAGGTATACACGAAATATGCAACGGTCTTCAGCATTTATTCATTTATGCCGATAGGTGGTGCGGTAGCTGCTATCCCCGCGGGTTTAGGACTTGGTATCCCCCCTGCAGGTCTTATCGCCTTTATCCTTTTTACCGATGCTAATCTCGCACTGTTTTTAGTCTGGAACTTCGATTACGCGAAGAAGATACCGGGCTTGGGAAAGGTGGTGGAACGTGCAGAGGAAAATGGAGAAAAGGCAATTAAAAAATATAAATGGGCGAAGCGATTTGGGTTTGTAGGGCTTGTTCTTTTTGTTATGTTTCCACTTCAGTATACGGGCTCTGCTATTGGAGCAGTAGCTGGTAGGCTAATAGGAATGACGCCTTTGATGACCTGGCTTGCAGTGGTTGCTGGCTGTTTTCTCCGATCTACGCTTATTTGTTTGGGCGTAGTAGGCGTAGTAGGCGTAGTATCGTTATTTTAAAATCGCGTGTGTGCCTAAATAAAGAGATTTATAAAAAGAACTCGTTTATCTTTTAGCATGGGTTCCCGTGCTGAAACAGAAAATTGTATGAGTAAGCCAGGATGGCAGAGTGGACAAATGCGGTGGCCTCGAGAGTCACTGTCCCGTAAGGGACGCTCAGGTTCGAATCCTGATCCTGGCGCTTTCATTAATAAACTAAACTCTTTTCTTTAAACGTTTTAAGAAACGTTTTATCAAAAATGCTTCTCGGAAAATAAAAAGCTTCTTTCTACAGAACGGTTTGCAGTACTGCCCATATAAGTAGCGTTGCACAGCGTGCGAGTTCGTTAGAAGCACCCATGACATCGCCACTTATCGCGCCAAATTTCTGCTTCGCAACGTAAGAAACAACAACTGCGACTATGATGCCCGAGAACACAATACAGAAACGGAACGAAACGGTAAACAGTAAAGCAATGAGCACGGCAGAAATAAGGGCAGTCATGTATTTCTGTGGCGAAGAAGAGCGTATAAACAGCGTTCCCAGTCCTTCGGCACCCTCGAATCCTTTGCCAATTACCAGACACGTATTCATACTGAGTTTTGCAGAAACCTCCGCGATTATGAATACCGCAGCAAAAGCGTAAAACGAAACCAAATCAAAGTCAAAACCAGCCGCTGTGAAGCCTGCACCCACGGTCTTAATAGCAAATAAGCTCAATAGGAGAACAAAGATAGCAGCAAACAATCCCGCTATTCCTATTTTATCATCCTTCATCGCTCTTTTTTTATCCTCTCTGCTTCCCGGTGCCATCACTCCGTCAAAGAAATCCGCTAAGCCATCCAGATGCAGCAGACCAGTGACAAGGTAAAGAGCGAGCAGCGTGAGCAAAGCGGCAATTTCAGTCGCCGCACCTAACAATCCAAAAGAGACAAAAGCCACCCCCGCGACAATCAGGCCAATAAATAAACCAACAAAAGGGAAGAGGTGACTCTTAGCTTTAACTGCTTCTATTTCTGCATTCTTTTTTACTGGTATCTGCGTTAAGAAACTGATGAGGTCAAGCATTGTGCTGTTTATCCTTTTCTTCCAACCGACAGTATATATAATGGTGTTTCTTGCTCCTCCATATTCATGATTTCTTTTACTTCGCCGTCAATAAATGTGCCTGTGACCATCGGTCCAAAAACATATATGTATTTAAAATATATCAATTTAACACGGTGATAAAATGGGGGCAACCATAACAACTCGGGTGTCGGATGAGATTGAAGAAGAGATAAGGAGCATCTCGAAGAGAGAGCAACTGGACAGGTCAACAGTGGTGAGAAGGCTCTTAGTAGTGGGTATAAAAGATTGGAAGATTAAATATGCGTTGGAACAATATAGCGAGGGGAAGATCACGATTTGGAAAGCTGCGAGAATGGCCGGTATATCACTAAGGCAGATGTTAGACATAGCGGCAAAGAAAGGAATCCCTTTTCAATATACGTTAGAAGACCTGAGAGAGGATTTCGGGAGTATTGAATGATCGTATCCAATGCGACTCCGTTGATTTATCTGGCAAAACTTGGGCGGTTACATCTTCTAAAAGACTTCTTTCACGAAGTTATCATTCCTGAAGAGGTTAAAAGAGAGGTTGTAGACAGAGGGAAAGAGCAAAATAGTGTTGATGCTTTTGTGGTTGAAGAAGCGTTACGAGAAGGTTGGATAAAAATAAGAAAAGTTCAGATGCGAAAAGACATAGAAGCATTGGGAATTGATAAAGGAGAAGCAGAGGCTATATTTTTAGCTGTTGAACTTGCTTCAGATGAGATTCTGGTTGATCAGACCCATGCCCGACTTGCCGCCACTATTTTCGGGTTAACGCCCAGGGGGACGATTCATGTTCTATTAAGAGCATTAAAAGAAGATATTTTCGATTACGAGGAGTATCTGAAAGTTCTGGAGGATTTGGTAAGGTCAGGTTTCCGGATGAGTGACGAGGTTTATTTGGAAGCAGTACGGTTGGGAAAGGAAAAAGAGACAAAAAGGAAATAAGCAAGCCAACGGGATACTGAGCAATTACTTAAGTATCTGCGTTAAGAAACTGATGAGGTCAAGCATTGTGCTGTTTATCCTTTCCTTCCAACTGGCATTATATATAATGGTGTCTCTTGTTCCTGCATATTCATGATTTCTTTTACTTCGCCGTCAACAAATGCGCCTATAACCACCGTTCCGAGATCCAAAGCAACAGCCTGCAAATAAACATTTTGTGCTGCGTGTCCTGCTTCCATCTGCACGTATTTGATCCCCCGTTCCCTGTATTTCCCGGTCGTTCGCTCATAAACCGCAGTGAATACGAGGTCTATCGCAGCATCTCTTACGCATGCCTGTCCAAGAGCGGCATCTGCAAGTTCCGCCCGGGTGTCGCCGTCCTTAACCTTTTCCAGTTCATGTTCTTCTGGTCTATACCGGTAAACGCCTTCGTCAATGCCTTCTACATCGCCTACAACTAAGTATAACTCAAGCGGATAGAGTGCACCGGCAGAAGGTGCAGTTCTTCCTCCCCCGGGGGAAGTAATACCCTGAGCAGCCCAGAGTAGCTGCGATACTTCCGCAATGGTCAAATTCTCACCCGAATACGCTCTTATTGACCTCCTTTGTGATATCGCCGCCTCCACTGATAGGTTACCCGTATAACTCGGTTCCGGTAGTTTTATTCTTTCTCCTACCTCTATTTTCTGCATGTCTTTCGTTTTCGTAGGCTCCACCTGTTTAGGCTGCTCATGTTGCATGAGAACCGAGAACGTTATTGCAATAGCCGTTACTAACACAAGTGCTACAATCACACCTATTATTATTGTCTTAGTTGGCATTTTGATTTTATTCACTTCGTGCTTATCAAATTATTTTTGTTTCTTTACTCAAACCCATAATTTTATATCAATCGGCATATTTCACTCACTTTCCACCACCCTTATCTCCTCCTCACTTAGCCCATACAACCCATAAACTATCTCATCAATCCTCTCATCTGTCACCGCAATCTCCCGTTCAATTCGTTCACGTTCAGAAGGAGGAGGAAGGGGGCGTTGAAAAAGCGAGCAAACGCCCAGGTCGGGATTTGAACCCGAGTCCGAGCCTCGACAGGGCTCAATGATAGGCCGCTACACCACCCGGGCTTTTATGCTTTATACTTATACAGTATATTAATACTTAAACCTTTACGAACGAGATAGGGTTTAAAGGTTAATCTAACAAAAAGAGAAGAGCAAGCAAAAGGAGATAAGTAAGGGAATGGCAACAAGAGGTAAGAAAACCGCGGAAAAGGCAAAATTATTGATGGACAAGGCAGAGCGAATACGAAACATCGGGATCATCGCCCATATTGACCACGGAAAGACCACGCTGACTGATAACCTCCTTGCAGGAGCAGGGGTAATATCAAAAGAATTAGCAGGCGAGCAGCTCTTTACGGATTTTTATTATCTGGAACAAGAGAGGGGGATAACGATATTTGCCGCGAATGCGTCCATGGTTTATGATTATGGAGATACATCGTACCTCATTAACCTTATAGATACTCCGGGGCATGTGGATTTTGGTGGTGACGTGACACGGGCG
>JAUWQN010000087.1 GCA_030611045.1 Methanosarcinales archaeon | reverse complement strand
AAACAAACCCCGACGCAAATTCCCGCGACGAAAATGTTGTATTACCAAGACCAATCTGATATAGATTTCTACGCTACTGTTTGGGTGTTAGTTTGGGGGGCTCTGCCCCACGACCCCGCAAGCCCTGTAAAGGCTTATGATTCTGTCATATTAGACAAGACGCTATTCTTCCCTGAAGGTGGCGGTCAACCTGCGGATACCGGCTTTTTGACTTTAGTGCCAAAAGG
The DNA here is from genome assembly GCA_030611045.1 of Methanosarcinales archaeon. Classification (GTDB taxonomy): domain Archaea; phylum Halobacteriota; class Syntropharchaeia; order Alkanophagales; family Methanospirareceae; genus JACGMN01. Next base: position 3,077 of record JAUWQN010000087.1, on the reverse strand, counting down.
TAAGAGCAATGCAGCGAGCGTGAAGGTAGTGGATGTGCAGGAAGTCGAGGGTGTTATTCTTCATAAAATAGAGAATGGGGAGATAAGCAAAGGAGCCACTGTATCCGGCCACATAGATCCCACTCGGCGAATCGCACATAAAAAGCACCATACCGCAACGCATATAGTAGTATGTGCAGCGCGGAAAGTACTGGGAGACCATGTTTGGCAAGCGGGCGCGCAGAAAGGAGAAAAGAGAGCGAGAATCGACATCGCGCACTTCAAACGGATTTCTGATGCTGAACGAAGAGAGATAGAGATGCTTGCAAACAAGATCGTCATGGAAAACTTAGAAATAAGGACGAGTTTTATGGATCGGAATGAAGCGGAGCAGAAATATGGCTCCAGTATTTATCAGGGTGGCGTGCCCATCGGTAAGAAAATAAGGATTGTGCGAATTGGCGAGGATGAAGATGTGCAGGCGTGTGCCGGCACACATCTTTCAAAGACGGGCGAGTGTGGCCCGATAAAAATATTGCGCACTGAGCGAATACAAGACGGTATCGCGAGATTAGAGTACGCCGCGGGAGAAGCTGCGATCGAGGCGATACAAGCGCAGGAAGAGCTGATAAGGAAGACAGCTTCTACAGTAAAAGTGCCACCTGAGAAGCTTCCTTCTGTAGTTGAACGGTTCTTCGAGGAGTGGAAACAGTTAAGGAAGGAGAACGAGAGATTGCGGGATGAGATAGTGGATCTGGAACTCGAGCGATTGAAGGGACAAGCACAAGAGATAAGTGGTGTAAAAGTTATCGCGGCGGTGTTGCCAGATGCAGATACGAAAGCGATGATGAAGGTAGCATCGCAGCTCTCGGACGATAACTTCTTAACGATATTAATAGGAAAGAGAGAAGACAGATCATCTGCCGTTTCCTCCGTACCTGCTTATCTAAAGGAGGAGATACATGCTGGCGAGGTAATCAAGCGTGTTTGCGGAGTGCTTGGAGGCAGTGGTGGAGGCAAAGCAGAAATTGCACAAGGCGGTGGTGAGAACGTGGAGATGGTGGAAAAAGCCCGCGAAGAGGGATTGCGATTTATAAAAGAGGTTTTAAAGAAAAAATAGAAACTGATATTATAATATACAAAAAAGAAACGATAAGAGAGAGGTGCTATATCTGCGTGTATCTGATAATAGTAGGGTTGGGTGGAATAGGAAGAAGTCTGGTGCGTATCGCGACAGAGGACAAGAATGACGTGGTAGTCATAGATGGGGATGAGAAGAGATGCAGAGAGATTGCGGAAAAATACGATGTCTTAACGATTGTCGGCGATGCCACGGAGAAATCAACCTTAGAGGAAGCGAATGCGCAAAAAGCAAATGCGCTCATCACTACCACTTCTGACGATGCTGATAATTTGATGATGGCACTAACGGCAAAAGAGTTGGGTACAAAAAATACCATTGCCATCGTGAATCAGGAAGAACATGTGGAGATGTTCAAGAAAGCGAATGTCTCCATGCTTGAAAATCCAGACATGACCGTTGCACGGCATCTCTATCTTTCGGCGAAACGACCGAGGATAAAAGATTTTATTATGATTGGTAGGGGAAAAGCAGAGATATTTGAGGTTGTTGTCGCTGAGAATTCACGTGCTGCGGGAAAAGAGTTGTCGCAATTGAATATAAAAAAGGGGATAGTGGTGGTGATAGAGCGAAATAGTGATATAATTCTGCCAACAGGCGATGCAATCATCGAAGCAGGCGATCTCGTAACGATATTTGCGAAGACTAAGGAAGTGGATGCGATAAGTTCCATTTTTACACGTGAGAAGATTTTTTAATTGCGGGACCAAAGATAATAGGCTCAGTAATGATTGTAAGAGGGAATAATAGAGGGTTTAATATTTCTTTTTGAGAAAGCCAAATGTTCCCACAACCTGAGCAGCACTTCATCCCTTCCAAAAAGCGGGTGTCAGCAGAACTAAAACGGTAAAGAGTTCTAACCGTCCTATCCACATGCAAAAGGACAAGATAATTTTCCCTATGATAGGAACAGACGCATAATTGGCTGATACAAGACCAAAACCAGGACCAACATTTCCCAGTGTCGCGGCTACGGAAGATGCAGCACTAATCATATCCAAGCCAAGCGCAGCCATTGCAATCGAGCACACTACAAATATCAAAATATAAGAGATAAAGAAGGCAAAGATCCCTTGTATGATGTCATCAGAAATGGGCTTCTTTCCCATCTTCAGCACAAAAACCGCATGCGGATAGAGAATGTGGCGAATCCTTAGTCCAATATATTTTAGCAAAACGTATATCCTGATGACTTTTATGCTTCCTCCAGTTGATCCCCCGCATCCGCCAATGAACATCAGGCTGAGCAATATAATCTGGGATAAAGGAGACCAAAGATTAAAATCAGCGGTTGTGAACCCTGTGGTGGTCATGATGGAAACAGCCTGGAATCCCCCGTAACGGAATGCTTCCTGTATAGTGGCGAATTTATGGATGTATAAATCAGCGGTTATTATGGAAATAGCCGTGAGTAGAAGTAAGCAGTAGACCTGAAATTCCTTGTTTGCTAATATTTTCCGGGGTTTTCGCAGTACCGAATAGTGCAAAACGAAGTTCATCCCCGCGAGGAACATGAATACCACTATGATCAACTCTGCTATTGGGTTACAGTATCCTGCAATGTTTTCCGGATGGGGGGAAAAGCCTCCGGTTGGCATCGTGCTGAATGCAGTGCAAAGAGAGTCATACAAAGGCATTTTCGCTGCATAATAAAGTGCCAGAACTTCTGCAACTGTCAAAACAAGGTAGATCGACCAGAGCATTCTTGCGGTCACTTGAACTCTTGGTCTAATCCGCTCAGCCATCGGTCCCGGGAATTCGCGGTCGAATAACTGGCTGCCTGCAACGCCAAACGTAGGAAGTACAGCAATGAACAGCAAAATAACGCCCATTCCCCCAATCCACTGCGTAAAACTCCGCCATAAAAGTATGCTGCGATCAACCTGCTCCAAATTCAGCATCACCGTGGAACCCGTGGTGGTGAAGCCGGACATGGACTCGAAGAAGGCATCAATTG
>JAUWQN010000055.1 GCA_030611045.1 Methanosarcinales archaeon | reverse complement strand
GGGTGCTTTTATTCCCCTGATGACGCATATCTGTTATTGACTACGTATGTGAATAGCTAATCAAATGCCTCCGTTTACTGGAAATAGTGGCAAAGTTTGTTGATATAAAGTCGGTGATTATTTATACTCTGAAACTTAGGTAGATACCTTTCCATTTCTTTGATTGGTTTTATTTTTTCCTCCATCTTACTACGCTGTCTCGAATTTCATATGACAGTTCGCGGATGAAAAATCCTTCCTTTTCATCAAAACAACTTTAACGTTGTTGTCTATTTACAATTAGAGTAGCATCATGAAACAGGAATTCACAGTTTTAGATGCAGCCAAAATATTGGGTGCCCATCCCGAGAGCGTTAAACGCTGGATCAGGTTTGGCCAATTGCACGCCGATAAACGAGGACTGGTGTATTTCATTACGCGACGCGATCTTGAGTCATTTCGGTTGCTGAGAAAAGAACGCGAAGATTTGAAGAAGAGTGATCATCGCGAGTATTGGGACACACCGCAGGGCGAATTTGTCGAAAGAATAGGGGCGCAGTTAGACGGTATTTTAGAAGACCAACCGTTATGTTTAATCGCACTGGAGCCCGGTGGCGGTTTATATGCGGAGCATTTAGCGCGTTATTTAGAGGTGGTAAAGGGACGGAAACCGGTATTCCTTAGTTTACCAACAATAGCTGATGCCAGCGAGATTGCGGAAAAGATCAGAGAAGCGAAAGAAAAGTTGAACGGTCGAAAGCTACTCATAGTGGATGATGATACATGCACCGGGGACACGTATAAGACAATAACTAACATCATCTTCAACTTAGAGCGAGAATTAGGATTCGAAGATTTCTTCATTAACGGGGTGGCAGAGTTCTTTGACATAATTGTAGCACCGTTTTTAACGGGTCAGGTCGATGACTTTGAGCTTATAAAAACCGCCAAAAGGATTCCCCTCGCGGTCTACACAGATGAAATAGCCATTGCCTCGTTTTTTGTCAGACGACCTCATAAATAAGGCTTGCTTGACAATCCGGACAATCGTCCTGTTTTCGGTATTTTGCGTTCACGTCTTAAAACGTGGATTACGGGGCGGAATCGGCGTTTATAGCAAAATTAGAAGCGTTCACTTAAATGTTTTCTTAAAAGAGAAAGTGTTTCAATACGTCCGTGCAACATACACTCTCTTTGCCTTTCTTGAACAAATCATGCATTCACCTTCGCTTCTCTCGCCCTCTTCAGTCTCATATACCTCCTTTCCTAACACACTTACGCCAAGCAGCTCCTCCAATTCCTGCCCGCATCTTTCGCTGTCACACAAAAATAAAGATATGATGCCTCGTTCAGCCTTTCTTCTCAGTTCTGCCATCTTCTCTTCGCTGTTCTCTGCTCCTTTGATGTTTTCGTCGGTGTGATAAATGGTGTTACGCAATGCTTCTTTAGCTTCTTCGTGAATACTCACTTGAATCTCCTCTAATGTTCTTTTAACCTCTAGTACTACCTCGTTAAGTGGGACATGCATCTTCTTGGGGTTATCTCTTCTTACAAATTCACAGCTATTGGTTTTCAGATCGCGCGGTCCTATCTCTATCCTCAAGGGCACTCCTTTCATCTCCCATCTGTAATACTTCGCGCCAGGTCTGTCTTCCGAGTTATCCAAGAATGCCCTTATGCCGGCTCTTTTTAATTCATCATACACAGCAACGCAGGCCTTTTCGACTGAAGTACCGCCGTTGTTGCTTTCCTCCTTGCTTGAAAATACAATTGGCACGATAACGACCTGTACAGGTGCAACCTTAGGTGGCAGCACCAGGCCATGATCGTCACCATGAATCGCTATCACCGAGGCAACGCATCGTTCAGAGATGCCATAACATGTCTGATTTACGAATTTCAAGGAGCCGTCTTTATCCTCATATTTTATATCAAAGGTTCTCGCAAAGCTCTCGCCAAGCAGATGGATTGTCCCGATTTGCATCGTCCTTCCATCCGGCATGAGCGTATCAAAGGCAATGGAATACACCGCACCTGGGAATTTATCCCATTCTGGTCGTTGTGTGATTACATAAGGAATAGCAAGCTGGTCAAAGAAACTTTTATATAACGCCACAGCTTTTTTTACCTGCTCTTCGGCATCCGCTCGGCTTACGTGTGCCGTATGCGCCTCTTTAAAGGAGGTTATCTCACGCAGCCGAATGAGTGGTCTTGTATGCTTCGTTTCATATCTGAACGCGTTCACTATCTGGTATATTCGGAGCGGTAAGTCGCGATGCGACCTTATCCAGACTTTAAACACGGGATATATTGCAGTCTCTGAGGTAGGACGGAGTGCGAGTGGAATATCCAATTCGGTGCTTCCGCCTTTGGTCACCCAGAAAACTTCGTCTTCAAAGCCTTTTATGTGCTCCTTCTCCTTCATTAACTCATCTTTTGGTATAAACAGAGGGAATTGTACCTCTTCATGCTCGTTATCCAATAGAGATCGTAAAATGCCATAAACAAGATTCCTTATTTTGTATCCGTAAGGATACCATACATATACTCCTTTCACTGGATACCTGATGTCCAATATCTCCGCGCGTTTCAGTATCTCGCTATACCATTCGCTGAAATTATCTTCCTTTTGCAATACCATTTTGGTTTCGGTTTTTTGTTGCATGTTATCTTGGGCTGTGGAAAAGCCGCTGGTGGGAGTTGAACCCACGACCTGCTGATTACGAATCAGCTGCTCTACCTCTAAGCCACAGCGGCATTAAAAATAATTTTGTGATATTATTTAAGTTTTTATATTAAAAGGAGGCAAGAGCTGGGAGAACGAATAAATGGACATAAACACCTATATTTTTCCTGGCATTCCACCGGAAATATACCCGGAAGCTTTATTTAAAAGAAGTAAACATAACTATGTGAAACATGAAAAAAGAAGAGCTGGTGCACCTACATATGTTATTGGCTCAGTTGAAGAAGTATTGTGAGGAAACTGGCGTGGATTGCGATTTCAAGAAGTATAAAGAGCTTGAGATCTCCCCGTTCCAAGTTCACCGCAGCAAGGAAGAGCACAAGCAGGCTATTTTTGTGCTTGGCACTGAACTAGCATCAATGGCTGCGAATAACAATTTTACGGGGTATAAATAGCCTGTTTCGACAGAACCAGACATGCTTCTTTTTCTAAATGTCGCCTTAATTTGGATAGTCTCAGAGAGGTAATAAAAAGGCTTTATTATTGATAACCTCGTGTTAATATTTGTGGGAGTTGTCGCACTCTAGCAGTATTGCTCAACTTGAGCAATATTTAAAACCCTATTTGCCTTTCTTTTTCGCCCGATTTTGAATTGTTGGACCGCCGCTATTGTGAGAAAAGCAAATGAAACGCTTTTACTATCTCCTCGCCTTCCATAAATACCATGTCCCGTTTCGATGAGAAAGCCTTTGCATTAGCTTTGGAAAGAGCACCTCCTGATTCGTTGTCCAACATCTCGCATATTACCATTGCAGGGGGGATACCGGCAAGCAACGCTAAAGCCACGGAAAGCTCTGTCTGTCCTCTTCTTTCATCGAGCAACCCCTCTGCAGCTCTTAATATTGAAACGTGCCCCGGAGTTCGGAATTCAGTATAAAAATTGTAAGAGTTTTCGTTTAATACGTTCTCCACCGCTTCTCCTATCTTATTTATCGTTAATGCTCGGTCTCTATCTGTTATGCCGGTGAATGTATCTCGATGATTCACCCAAAGTGAGAATGAAGAACGCTTATCGTATGAAAGATCGCCTTTTCCTTCTACTAAGTTTCTCAGTGAAGAGAATTTGTTATTCACATTTCTCAAAATATCACTCATGAGTGGAAGACCAAGTTTATCCGCCGCACCGGAATGAATAGCAACGCATATAAGCCCACCTGCCTCATTTCTAAAATACGCTACTCTCTGGGGTGTCACAAAAGAAGCGGGTATTACAAAGTCTGTCTCGCCTTCTCTATCCTCTGCATCGTATATCAATACGAGTTTTCCCTTTTTTACGTATTCGATACCTCTTTTTACCGAATCTGGAATGTTAATGGCGTTCATCGCTTTTCATATCACCACTCTTGTTCTTATCTCATCTCCGTTCTTCAGATTAAGTTCGCCTCGCAGGTAAACCGGCGAAATGATCTCCAGAATATCCTCCGGATAATGTGTGCGATCTGGAATGATAACAGCGCTTTTAATTCCTTCAGCGCCGTCATCCAATATCTTACAGGGGAAACACTTTGCACCGCCAAAGGTTCTGTTTTCTGATTTAAACCCATCTATTTTTATCCCTTTTCGTCCATCCAGCTTCTTCCTTGCTACTATACAGAGCAAATCAAGGCTGAGATTTAAGGTGCCTGGAAAAGGGATAAAGCCTAATTTTTCCTCGAATTGCTTTTTATATCCCTCAAGCGTCGTATAATATCCTCCCTCGCCCAGACCTGTAATCAATCGTCCTGCGATCTCAACCTCGATCCTCGGTGTGGAAAAAAAGAGTTCCTGGTATTCATAACATTCCATCTTTAATTGCTCTATCCCTTTTTTGGTCAGCATTATCCACTGCCCATCCGCGGTTATTCTTCTATGCACGAGACCTTCTTTTTCAAGCTCCTGAAGTCGCCTCGCTGCGGTTTGTACACTTGATTTAATATCCTCTGCGAAACGACCAGAAGACAACTTAGTTGGCTGTTCTATCGCACCTAACAGCGCAAGCTTCCTTAACGAAAATCTTATGTCCCCGCCAATCTTCTTTTCATCCATATCAATTTTGGGATATATATCATATATAGTGGAGAAGTATAATAAAAAGGTTGGTGTTCGCAGTCGATCCCGACCAATAATGAAATAACAAATCATAAGCACCCAGTAAGGTATTTGAAATTTATACTCCTGCATCGGTTCTTTTTAAACTCGCACCTACGAGTAATCCAAAAAAAAGACCTGATAAATGCGCGGTATGTGCAATCATGTCGCCTGAACCGATCATAAAAAAATCATAGAGGGCAAAGAGGATAACTACCATCCATATTTCCATTGGTATTATAAAAAATAAATATACACGAATTTTTGGCATTAGTACCGCAAGTGTACCTAATATCCCCATTAACGCTCCGCTTGCGCCCATTACGGGCACAAAGAGGTTAACGGTAGTTAAACTCCAGCCAATTCCCGCCACAATTCCCGATATGAAGAAGATGAGCAAGAATTTCGAACTTCCTATCTTCCTCTCCAATGTAGGGGCGAAGAAGAAAAATACGAGCATGTTGATAAGGAAATGGTCGAAATGTTGCGTAGAGTGGAGGAAGATATGCGTTATTAACGTCCATGGTCTTTCCATTACGAGTGCCGGAATCAGAATTAAGCGCTGAGTATAGCCTGAAATGAGTAATTGCAAAACAAAGGAGATGGAAATAAGGAATAAAAGCAAGAACGAATAGTTACCGGAGAAGATGCCAAAGAGGTTTTTTGTGTAAATGCTCTTATCCTGTCCCTCTCTCATCCGTTCTGGACTGAGTTCGAAGGGGATAGAGGATGTACCCCGAGCTTCAAGGTCTTTTTTATAATCTTCAACTCCAACGCACCAGTGCATTTCAGGCGGGAGATGTTCCTTGCAAAGGGCATCTCCACAGTACTTACATCTGTGCAATGCCGGTTTACCGCAGACGGTGCACTTGCGCTGTGTCCGTGTCATATCTTTGAAAAGAAAGGTTATACATTAATAAGTTGCTATCGCTACTCTCTCTATTCAAAAACAACGTTTTGAATTTCCGCCAGCAAATAGGTGCTCTTCGCTTCTGTTACCCTCACCGTATAAGTGGCACCAAGTGGCAAATCCTTATCCAGTACTACGAGCCTATACGCAGGATCCCTGCCTATTACTCCTCCTTTCTTACCCTTTTCGGTTATTAAAACGGGAAGTTTCTTCCCTTCCAACTCGTTGTTTTTTTCGAGGACAATCTTCTGATAAAGCGAAGAGAAAATTCGCGATCTTTTCTTCTTCTCACGCTCCAGCAGATCCTTTAGCTTAGATGCCTCCGTCCCTGGTCTTGGCGAGAATCTCGTTATATTCACTTTTTCGGGTTTTAAATCATCTAAAAGGCTCACAGAGGAAAAGAAATCCTCATCGGTCTCTGTTGGAAATCCAATGATGAAATCCGTGCATATCGTGCTATCTTCGAATCGCTGCCTTATGCTTTTTACTATCTCAACGAAATCAGCAGCTTTATAATTCCGGTTCATATCTCTCAGCACTTTGTCAGAGCCAGATTGCACCGGCACGTGAAAGAATTTGAATATCTTTTTGGAATCAAATGCGTCAAGGAGTTCATCTAAGATGTGAATCATCGTAAATGGGTTCATCATGCCCACTCGTATCCTAAAATCACCTTCTACGGACGTTATCATCTCTAACAACTCTGGAAGCTTTGCTATTCCCAAGCTCTCCCAGCCATACGCGCTACAGTCTTGTGACGTAATCCGTATCTCCTTCGCACCTCTTTCTACAGCACTCTTAACTGTGTAGAGTATTTTTTCAGGTTCGTAGCTCCTCAGATCCCCCCTTGCTCGCTTCACAATACAATATGTACATTTCCCTACACAGCCCATTGCGATTGGAATTACGCTGATGACACCATCAAAATCCAGTCCTTGTTCCTCTCTATAACAATTGTAAATATCCTGTGGTGTCACCATTGTTACCTCGTTGCCCAAAATGCTTTTAACCAAATCGGGCTGTGCTGCCGCCATACAACCAGCTACAACCACCTCTTTGCCCTCTTCCTTCAATTCCTTCAGCCTCTTTATCACATTTAGTTCTGTTCTCTTCGCTACGGTGCACGTGTTCACGATAACAACATCAGCTTCGCCTTCTGCTACGATTGCATGCCCCTCTTTCCTTAGAATAGCTCGCAGCTTCATCGTGTCACCCACATTGGCAGTACAGCCGAAAGTTTCAAGGTGAACTTTTTGAAGGTTCGCAAAAGTGTTCTGTAGAGGCATTTCTCTTTCCCTTTTGGTTTTTACATTACAAAGAAAAATAAAGTAAAGATAAGTTATTCATATATCCTCCTCTTAAAAAGAAAGTTATGCTTTGGATGAAAAAATGAACCAGACAGCGAAGAGAAAGATAGAGCAACTCCGGATTTGTGCGGAAAAGGAAGTGGAAGTAGAAGTGAATTGCTTTGCAGACGTTAAGCTTATTCATGCTGCGTTACCGGAGATAGATAAAGAAGAGATAGATTTGAAGACAGAGTTTTTGGGCTTCTCGTTTGATTATCCCTTAATGATTGCCTCAATGACCGGTGGACATCCAGAGACAAAACGAATAAACGAAGTTCTTGCGGAAACTGCAGAAACGCTTGGTGTGGGTATTGGTGTGGGCTCTCAGAGAGCAGCACTGGAAGGCACCGAGCAAGAGGACTCGTTCCGCGTGGTTCGTGACGTTGCGCCTGATTCGTTTATTTATGCGAACTTAGGTGCTCCTCAGCTGAAGGAATATGGGGTAGAAGGAGTTGAGCGCGTTATAGAGATGATAGATGCTAATGCCATTGCAATACACCTCAACTTTTTACAGGAGGCTATTCAGCCCGAAGGTAACGTAGATGCACGAGGTTGCCTTAATGCAATAAAAGAGGTATGTGAGACGATAAAAAAGCCGGTGATTGTAAAGGAAACCGGGGCTGGGATAAGTTACGCGGTAGCGAAGAAGTTACATGAACTTGGTGTGTCAGCAATAGATGTAGGGGGCTTAGGAGGAACAAGTTTAGCTGCTGCGGAGATCTACCGGGCGAAGGCAGAGCACGACGAGCTGGGCGAGCATTTAGGACACCTTTTTGGCTGGGACTGGGGCATCACGACAGTGGAAAGCATTGTAGAGTGCAGTGCGATTCCTTTTCCCATTCCTGTAATCGCCACGGGTGGAATACGAACTGGTCTTGACGTTGCAAAAAGCATTGCTTTAGGTGCAGATCTCTGTAGTGCGGCTTTGCCTTTCCTGAAACCTGCGATGGAACGTCTAAGTGCGGATAGCGTAGTAAAGAAAATAAAGGAAATGGGTGAGGAATTAAAGGTTGCAATGTTCTTAACTGGCTGTCAAACTCCCATAGAACTGAAGGACGCCGAGGTGATAGTAACCGGCAAAACGCGGGAGATAATGGAACAACGAGGGGTTTTTGAGAGGGTGAAGAGGAGAAAGAAGACTATCTAAAGATTAGGGGCGAATGAAGGATTCTCTTAGGACTATTCTACCCTTCGATGATTTCGTTCCTCTGGTCAAATTTAAATTCCGGGGTAGTTAGACATTTTACAAAGGCGATCTCGAAGGCTGATTGGGTATAACGTTCCGAGCGTATCTGAGGTTTACCGAGGGGGGATTTAGGTGGAGTGCCAAAGGCACGAAGCCAGATACGCTCTGTTATATCCAAACGTTTTCCTCATCCTTTATCTTCACCTCCAAATAAACATGTCCCATTGACATTTACCTGAGTCTCAGATTACAAAAGCTTTTCTCCAAAAAAGTTTTCTCGTGAAAATCTGTGTAATCTTGTGGTTACCAAAACCTCAAAATACCCCATCAATTGTGGCACCGCAATGTGGGCATTTCGAATCGCTCATGTTATTCTCTAAGATTTGGAATCCATAACGCCGTATGAGTAACGTTCCACAATTATAACAGCAAGTATTCTCGCCGCCCTTGCCAGGAACATTCCCTTCATACACGTATCTCAAGCCCACATCCCGCCCGATGTCCCGTGCTTCATGTAGGGTTGTAACCGGTGTCGGGGGAAGATCGGTGAGTTTATATGTGGGATAGAACTGCGAGATATGCCAGGGTATATCAACGCCTACACTCTTGATAAACTCAGCGAGTCCGCGGAAATCTTCTTCGGAATCGTTCAATGTTGGTATAACCAAAGTCGTTACTTCAACCCAAACTCCAAGGCTCTTGTAGAGCTTTATCGCATCGAGTACTGGTTGTAGGTGCCCACCGCAATTTTTGTGATACAACTCCTCAGAGAGCACCTTCAGGTCTACATTTATCGCATCCAAATATGGGGCGAGGGTACGTATAGCCTCTTCTGTGGTATACCCGTTTGAGACGAAGACGTTGTATATCCCTGCCTCATGTGCCAGTTTAGCAATGTCATAGGCATATTCGAAATAGATAGTTGGTTCCGTGTACGTACAGGAGATGCTTCTACAATCATGATGCTTTGCGGCTGCCACAATCTCCTGAGTAGATATATCTTCGCCCACTATCCGTCCCTTCTTGTCTTTAGGCATCTGAGAGATATCGAAGTTCTGGCAGTTTTTACATCTGAAGTTACAGCCAACGGTCGCAATCGAATATGACGTTGAACCGGGGTAAAAATGGAAGAACGGTTTCTTCTCTATCGGGTCAATTGATTGCGCCACTAACTTCCCGTAGACCAGGCTGTAAAGTACGCCATCCTTATTTTCTCTAACCCCACATATCCCTCTCTTCGATTCGTTTATCTTGCAATTATGTGGGCAGAGATGACAGCTAACGGTGCTCTCTTCCAGTTTCTCGTAGAACATTGCTTCTTTCATCTCTGAAAAACACCCCGCCTTACTTCAGTTTACTTTGTGATTTTATTTTTACATACTTTTCCTTTTACTCCTTTATCTCATATTCCCCTACGTTCGGCATTCATCTCTTCGCACCTTTATCGGCACGTGGTTACGCGTCGTTAAAGTTTGGCGGCCTCTACTCAATTTGGCGATCCTATACACTACTTACTTCATGGATGAGACGATGCTCTTATTGCCTTATTTTCTTCCTTCTAGGTAATATTCCTCCTTTGTTAGTACCCAGTAGACCGACTCCGCCAGGTGACGGGCTGCTGCAACGATTGCCACCTTATCTCCCCTTCTCGCTTTTAGCTTGTATAAGATAGATCCTCTGGAAGCGATTTGGGTTAGAAGAACGAACTGCTGTGCTGCCCTTGCACTCTGAATTAATGCCCAGCGGAGGAATTATTAAAGAGGCTCGAGCAACGGTAAATGAGGAGGCGTTGGGTAAGACCATGGCAGAACTAAATTTTCAATGTAAGAAATGCGAAAGAGAATTCGATTGTGATGTCGGTAAAATCTCGTTCCCCGTCGAAGAAGACCGCCCTCGGTTTGAAAAGGAGATTGTGTGTCCACGCTGTGGGATTTTATCAATGGATGAAGTCTGGTTGACAGAACTTGGGCAAACGCAATTAGGGGCAGTTTTTATGTCCGCAGAATGAACGAGTGGAAGGAGCAGTGACTGAGCAAAACGCTTATCAACTCCAAACTACCACCTGAAATAGGGGTGAATAAAAATGGAAATCCCAACGTTATCGGAAGAAGATACAGTATCTCCGAAAGAAAGAGGTAGTGTTTGGTACGGTCGGCTGCTGCTATTTTCATGTGCGTTCCTTCTAAGATGCGCTGACTAAGATTTGAGAGTAAGCTTCCAGAGGGGAAGAAAGGTTTTTATATTAGGATATCTTAAGGATATCCTATGAAGAAAGTTCCAATCCAAGCTCAGAGCCACCTTGAGCTTGACGGGATACAGGGATTGTTTATCCGGAAGGTGACGAAATTCGGAAACAGCGCCAAGGTCGATTGTCCCAAGGAATATC
>JAUWQN010000076.1 GCA_030611045.1 Methanosarcinales archaeon | reverse complement strand
TGAAATTCAGGTAGATGAGATGTGGTCGTTCGTAAAAAAAAACAAAAGAAAGTTGACGGGGGAGATGGTGACGCAGATAGACATGGCGACTGCTGGATATACATAGCGAAGAAGGCAGATACAAAGCTTCATCTGGCACATAGTACCGGTAAGAGAGTACAAGCCACAGCAGATAAGTTAATGGAAACGGTGAGAAAACGAGGCAAGAAGCCAACAGAGGATGAGAAAGCCACATTCATCAGTGACGGCAACGATCAATATATCACTGCCATACTGGCTAATTTCGAGGCAGAAACGATTAACTACGGACAACTCATCAAGGAACGGGAAAAGGGCAGGGTTGTCAGTAAGACCAGAATGGTCATATTTGGTGAAGTAGATGATGCAGGCATAGACACAGTCTATGTGGAGAGATATAACCTAACCTTGAGGCATGGCATTTCGAGGCTGGTCAGGAAAAGTTTGTGCTTTTCCAAGTGCAAAGAGATGTTGGACAACCATTTAGACGTGTATCAGAGCTACAACAACCTGATCAGAGTTAATTCAGCGTTGACGATAAGAACGAAGAAGGGTGAGAAGAACATAGAAAGAACACCGTGCATGGCTGAGGACATCACAGATCACATTTGGACATGGAAGGAATTGTTGATGTTTAAGGCGTGTCACGAAATTTAGGACATTACCTTATTATACACGTTTCTCCTTCTTCAATTGGTAATTCGCCAGTGCCGCACAAGAGATCCTTTGTCACGCCTATGGTTGCAACGTCTAAGCTAACACCGACATGCGTGGCTAATCCTGCAAACCTCGGATGGTTTACCCCACCGCCATCAATTACTAAGAGGTCAGGCTTAGTTTTGAGCGCGTGAAAAGCGTTTAATATGGCTGGCGCTTCTCTAAACGAAAGGAGCCCGGGGATATACGGGAAATCCACTGGCATCACGGAATAAGCACGATCAATGAACTTCATGGACGGATATTCGAGGAGTACAACCGCGGATATTATCCTCTCCTTTTTACTCTCATTTTCAGATTTTGCTGGGTTTAAAAAAGCCTGGTCCGCACCTGCTATTACGTTTAGGTTGTCCAGATTTAGTTCATCTTCTATTACTGCTTTTGATGCGATTTCTTCCTGTATGCGATACAGTTCCTCGGTATTTTTCCTGACAGCCATAGATAGCTTATACTCCTGAAGGTTTTAATTCATTCAAGTGCCTCAACTGCGCACGCATATTCCTCCAATGGCTCCCTTCCCAGTATATCCTGCCGCAACGCTCACAGACCCAGAACTCACACTTTCCTATCATGCTCGTTGGCACGTAACTCTCCTCCTTTAGCACATCCTCTTCGCCTGCCTTTACTTTCCGTATCCGTGCATTGCATTCGCTACACCTGACTGGAACGGGTTCGAGGTTTATGGCGAGGTTATGACGAAGCAGCTCCTGCAACTGCTCCATCACCGCAGCGGTTCTTATTTGAAGACATCGCACCCCTCTTTTTCTCGCGGATGCTGCGAGATTCTTATCTCGCGTGAGCAGTATTCGAGCTTCGCGCGCTGCAAAAGTGGCAATAGCGTTATCCTCGTCTTTATCTCCGTTTTTTATAGGGATGTCCGCAGCGTAAACGGTATCGTATCCAAGAATACGAAGCCAGGTGCTGAGCTTTCCTAACATTCTGTCGGTGACGAATCGGAGTGTTTTCCCGTTGAACCGAAAAAGAGTTTGCTCGAAATTTGCCACTTTTCCGCCTTTTATCTCTACCCCTTCCGCTCTCAAAAGTCTTATTTTCGTATCTACCCCCAGACTATACCCCCCAACGTCACCATCACTTTTAACGACACGATGACATGGAATGTGGGGCTCTGCCCCACGACCCCGCAAGCCCTGTAAGGGCTTAATTACAGGATAAGGGTTTTTCGCAACTGCCTGCCCTACTGCACGCGCGGCTCGAACGGAACCGGTTATTTCTCGTGCTATCTCACCGTACGTTGTTACTTTACCCCGTGGTATTTGCTTCACCAAGTTTAATACCTCTGCTTGGAAATTTTCACTCATCATGTTAAGAAACTGTTTTTCTGAGGGCAGACACAGGGATAGACCCATCATGGAGCGCAGTAGCGACCAGTGCGCCTTTTACCCCTATCTGCTCCATCATAGCTATATCTTCGTGGGTCCTAACGCCACCACCGCAGAGAATATTATGTTCTGAGACCGCAACGGCACGAGCGAGGAAATCAAAGTCAATTCCTCTTTTTGTTCCCACTCTATCAAGTTCCAGCACAATTACATCCTGTATTGGATATTCGTTCAACGCTTTTACTAACAATAAAGGGGCAATCTTCAGTCGCTTATCGCTTGTTAGCACTTCTTTATTAAAGAGGTCCACACTCACACTTACACGTTTGTCGTTTAGCATATCGCTTTTAGAGGCCTCTTCAATCAAATCCACAGATGTGGTTTCCGTTCCTAAAACGAAAGTATCCGCTAATTCCGTGTCAACAGCCTCTTTCAGGTCCTCAAATCTTTTAATGCCGTAATCCATCATTATCTTCAATTCTCTATTTCGGGTTCTTAGTTCCTTCAGTATTTCTCGGTTATCGCCAGTGTTCATGAGGCGATTGAGGTCAGCGATATAAACTTCCGCAGGCTTTATTTCGTCAATGACATGGACCGGATCAGAAGAACTGACGATAGAACTGAAAAGGTTAATCGGCTTGTACTGGTCACGCTCACCTCTCTTCGCATGTACGACCACACCGTCAAGCAAATCCATCACGAAAATCAGTCTGAAGTCCATTTTTCATTTTTCTCTGTTTTCTAACTATTACCCAATACCTGCCATCATTGGCAACTTAGCTTTACTTAAACGCTATTATTTTATTTGTGGCTTTTGCTTTTTATTCTTAAGTTTAAGTAAGCACAGTCAGTAACAGGAGATCGAGAGAATAATGCGATGCGTATAGAAAGAGCACGTGGGACAAGAGATTTCTTGCCTAAGGAGATGAGAAAGAGAAGGATAATGGAGGAGCGGATGCGTGACATTGCAGAGCGGTGGGGCTATGAAGAGATACGAACTCCAACGTTTGAGCGCTCTGAACTCTTCACACTGAAATCAGGCGAGGCAATCTTGAAAGAGATGTACGAGTTCAAGGATAAAGGTGACAGGCATTTAGCGTTAAGACCTGAGCTAACGGCGCCTGTGATACGAATGTATATCAATGAATTGAAGATGACACCGAAGCCGACAAAGTGGTATTATTTTGGTAATTGTTTCAGGTATGAAGAGCCGCAAAAGGCTCGTTACCGGGAGTTCTGGCAGTTTGGTACTGAAATAATAGGATCGGACAGCCCGGAGGCGCAGGCGGAACTCATTGCGCTCGCTTTTAATATCCTGAAGTCGTTAGGCGTAAAAGCAGAGCTTCACGTGGGTCACGTGGGTCTGATACGGGAGCGATTACGCGTTTTGCATGCGGATGAGGAGCAGATAAACACTGTGATGCGGTTGATGGACAAGGAAGAGGAAGACCGACAAGCAGTAATCGAGTTGATGGACGAGAGGGAGAGAGACGAGATAAGGTATTTTCTTGGCGCTTTGTCCGATTTGATAGATTCAAAAGACAAGGATGCGTTACAAGAAGCACGCGACCGTAACATATTTGCTTCTGATAGTGATGCGTTAAAGGAGCTGGAGCTACTGCTGGAACTTCTTAAGGATTACAGCGTTGATTATACGTTAAACTTAGGAATAGCGCGGGGGTTGGATTATTACACGGGAATGGTATTTGAAATCTACGAGGCCGGTGGTATGCTGGGCGCACAGAATCAGATTTGCGGTGGTGGCTCTTATCGGCTGGCGGCTCTGTTCGGTGGTGATGATATTCCGTTAACCGGGTTTGCATTTGGTTTTGACCGCTTGGCAGAGATATTCAGCGTGGACGATAAGGATTTGGAGAGAAGAGGAGTGGTAGTGGTGCCGATACGAGATAAAGACGCAGACCGGGAAGTGATGAAAGAGGCGATAAAAATAGCGTCCCGGCTGAGGGAATTCTGTCCCACGCATATAGACCTGATGAACAGGAGTTTAAGCGCTCAGCTCAAGTATGCAAATACTCGCCATGATTCGTTTGCCGTGCTCGTGGGCAAAAACGAGCTGAAAGAAGCGAACGTGACATTAAGAAATCTTAGCACAGGGAGGCAATATATAATGAGTGTAGCGGCTTGTGTGGCAAGATTGAAGGCTTATTTTAATCGGAACTAATTTAGTTAGATACTAATAATATAAGAACTGCGTTTATAGGCGGAGGAAAATGACAGACGAAGAAGACCCTTCGAAATTCGAGGTAATGATACGGGATTTGGA
>JAUWQN010000061.1 GCA_030611045.1 Methanosarcinales archaeon | reverse complement strand
AAGAATTTGATTTCCTATTACATTGATCCAAACGAATGTAAGGCATGCCTGCGTTGTCTCAAGTCCTGTCCGGTTGATGCTGTAATCGGCGGCAAAAAGCTGATTCACGTCATTGATCAATCGAAATGCACGAAATGTGGGCCCTGTCTTGACGTATGTCCGCCCAAGTTCGGAGCGGTGAAAAAGATTTCCGGTGAACCGGTTCCTCCACCACTTCCTGAGGAAGAGCGGAAGTTAGCAAGCAGTACACGTAAAAAAGGAGCGGGAAAATGAGTCAAGTCCGTTTAGAGATAGATGGTAGGGAAGTTGAGGTTGAAACGGGAAAAACAATCTTAGAAGCAGCAAAAAGCATCGGTACTGATATTCCCACGCTCTGCTATCACCCCTTAGTAGCTCCTTTCGGCGCTTGTCGCCTATGTTCTGTGAAGATAACAAAACGGGGGAGGAGCAAAATCGTTACCGCATGTAACTATCCCGTTGAAGAGGGATTGATAGTGGAAACTAAATCTCCGGATATTATTGAGATTCGGAAAATGCTCATCGAGTTTCTCCTCGCTCGTTGCCCTACCGTAGAAATAATACAAGACCTGGCTGATGAGTACGGAGTGGGAGAACCGAGATTCCCAAGAGAAGATGAAACTTGTATCCTTTGTGGATTATGCACGCGAATTTGTGATGAGTGCGTTGGTGTGAGTGCGATAAATTTTGTTGACCGCGGAGTTGACCGTAAAATCGAGGGACCACTTGAAGAACCGTTGGGCGTGAACTTATCAGAGGTGTGTATAGGCTGTGGCGCTTGCGCTTACGTCTGTCCGACTGGAACAATCAAGCTTGAGGACGTGTACAAGAAAATAAGGAGTTCTTTTCCCTTTGCCGCAATAGAAGAACGAACGTTTGGCAGGCGAAGAGCAGAGTCTGAAATCCTGGGTATTTACAAGAATTGTTATGCCGTGCGATCTACGGATGATGACGTTTTAATAAAGGCGCAGGATGGAGGAGCTGTTACCGCTTTACTCGCTTATGCACTCGATGAAAGCTTGATAGACTGCGCGGCAATTACCGTTGCAAACGGTAACTGGGAGCCGAGCGCGAAGATTGTACGGAATTATGATGATTTGCTGGAGGGTGCAGGCACGAAATATACGCATTATCCAAGCGGAATAGGAGTTATCGAAGCGGCAGCAGCGGGCTGCGAAGATATAGGATTTGTAGGAACGCCCTGCCAGATAGGGGGTTTAAGAAAAATTATAACTTCTGATCAACCGTATGCGATAGATAAAGAGAAGATAAAGCTCCTGATCGGATTGTTCTGCATGGAAATCTTTAAGCAGGAGCTGATGGATTATATACGTGAGAATGTCCTTGCATTAGAAGACGTGAAGAAGTTAGACATAAAAGGTAAGGAATTGAGAGTATATGACAAGGAGGGTACATTGCACGTCGTTCCTGTCGATGACGTAGAGGGCTACGGCAATACCGGCTGTTTTGCGTGTCTGGATTATACTGCGGAACTGGCTGACATCTCTGTTGGGTCCGTAGGCTCGGAACCCGGTTGGTCTACTGTTTTTACCCGAACGGGTAAGGGCGAGGAGTTGCTGAGAGGAGCAATAGAGAGAGGATATGTAAAAGTTGAGGAAAAAGTTGATTTCGGTGAAATAGAGAGATTAACGAAGTTTAAGAGGAGAAGAGCGGCACGGGAAGCGAAAAAGTGATTTGCCATAGCTTTTTCTCGTGTTAATCTGTGTAATCTTGCGGTTATGAAAAAGAAACGATATCGCGGACATTTCTGTAAGGTATGCGGGCGGATCCTGCCAAACGAGAAATTCTCTGGCAAAGGACACGCAGCCCATATCTGCAAGAAATGTGCCAGAAAACCAAAGGAACAACAGTCAGAAGAGATCGTCCTCAATCGCATTTACCGTGTGTATCAATATCATAACCTCTCACGAAACAACCGGCGAATGTTGGAGAAATACTCCCACAGCTCAAAAGAGCAAATTAGGTCGGCGGCACTGGAAGCAATCGCGATTTTTAGGAAAGCCCCCTTTCTGACGGGATTCAACGCTCGGAGGAGAATTTCTTAGACGAAGCATAGAGACAAGAAAAAATAAATTATAGACACAGATTAACGCTTGTGGGCTCTGCCCATCACGGGCTCTGCCCGTGCCCCCGCAAGCCCTGAAAGGGCGTAATTAACACAGATGATAAAATCAACTTTGTTCTTCACCCTAAATAAATCCGCGTAAATGTCAAGTAGAGCCCATAGCACACTTTTTTTTGAGGTAATAGCCCCAAGGTTGCTATGAGCCCCCTCACAGAACCGGACGTGAAGATTTCCCTCATCCGGCTCTTCAGAAGCACATCCTCTACGGGTTCAGGTTGTATAGCGAATGATATATCTTCGGCTTCGGGAGTGGATTAAATAGGATGAAACGGAGAAACTGAGCCCAGTTGTAGCTTTTCCTCTGGCTACGCCTGTTTACCCACTTGAAGGCGAGTCTCACGACCTGATGGTAAAAGTTCTGTAGCATACGGAAGTTGCCGCTCATTCCATAGTAGCGGTAATGTCCAAGCAACTTTAGCCCCAGCACCTTCCACCATACCTTCAGTTGGACACGATTTCGGATACGCTTCAACCATATATTCATATCCACCATCTTCTGTCTGAACTTCTTGCGTGACGTCTTTCGCCCAAGCTTGAAGTTGCCCCATCTGGACTTGTCGCAGAAGTGCGTAAAACCGAGAAAATCAAAGGTTTCGCATTTCCTGCCGTATCGCTTCGCTCTCGTACATGCGCATCGTCCGAACTCGATAATCTTACTCTTCTCTTCAGATATCGTGAGTCCGAACTCACCCATACGCCGCCTCAGCGCAACTCCAAATGCTCTGGCTTCCGCTTCTTTCTCAAAACAGACAACGAAGTCGTCTGCATATCGAATAAGCCGGGCGAAGCCAGTTAGCTGTGGCAGTACCTCATTCTCGAACCACTTGTCCAGCACATAGTGGAGGTATACATTGGCGAGTACGGGGCTCAGCACCCCGCCCTGCGGCGTACCTTGATCCGTCTCGAAGTAAACTCCTTCTTCCATTATGCCAGACTTCAGGAACCGACCAATCAGTTGCAATAAAGTCGGATCTACGATTCTCTGCCTCAGACATTCCATCAGTCGCTTGTGATCCACTGTGTCAAAGAACTTCGAGATGTCCATATCCACCACAAAGTTGACCGGAACGTTCATGATGATCCGGTTTAGTTCAGTTAGAGCATCGTGGCAACTGCGATTCGGTCGAAAACCGTAGGACGTATCTATAAAGTCCTGCTCAAAGATCGCTTCGAGAATCTTCTTTAACGCCATCTGGACAATCTTGTCCTCGACAGCGGGGATTCCGAGCGGTCTTTTCTCTCCGTTTGGCTTCGGAATATAGACGCGCAAGACTGGTTGAGGCTTGTACTGCTTTGCTTTGAGCCTTGCCACCAGATCTGCGATATTCTCATCCAACGCTTTTGCGTATTCTCCTACCGTCACTCCATCAATGCCGGGAGATTTACCTCTCTTTAACTCCCTGAAACACTCTTTTAGGAAATCTTCTGTAAGCAAGTGTGCTAATGACGTAAACTTGCATTTTGGATCTCCTTTTGCTCTTAAGGCTATCGCCATAAGAACTTTTAGAGTTTTGGACACCAGTTTCGTTGTCATCTACAGCCCACCTCTAAGTGTGGTAGATGTGTCCCTGATATCCAGCGCACTCCTGTCAGCCCCTTCCCTCCACAGGCATTACCCTGCTTCAACAGTACTATGAACTGATCCGACTCCCAATATGCCATTTGCGGTATCTTGCCGTCTATAGGCTTGATAGCGCATACTCCTGTCCCTATATGGGGATCAGGAAGAGCATATTTGGCCTCCCGAGTTCCCATAGTCACCATTTGATACCATGCTACGGTCTGAGACCCCGCTGGACTCACATCACCTTGCCGTGTCCCAGAGCTCCCTGCTATATTCCAAGACCGGAGGTTCAGACTAACGGTGGTGTGAATGCTGCCTTCCGTCACACAGACAACGTCGGCTTCCAGAATCATCAGAATTTCGGGGCTCATAACCTTCACCTTTCGATTGTGGCCTGGTATCCCATCCCCCCAGCTTCACATCAGCCTGTTACCAGACTGGGTGTAGGGTTCAGTTCTGAGGCGGTGGCTAACCTTTCCTCAGGCTGGATTTTCACCAGCTGGCGAGTATGAATTTATCTCGGCACGCCTGCATTTCCTGTTCAAATGCTGCATCCCTTGCAGCAATCAACAATACTTCACCCACATCACCGCTGGATTCATTAGCCCTAGTAATAAGAGTAACAGCTCTTACCACAGTATGGGTCCTGATACGGTTCGAGAAACGGGCCAGTGAGGTGTTGATATCAAGACCCCAGTCAATATCCTTCCAGATAGTCCTTACCTCCGTGCTCAAATGCCCGATCTTGGACCGTGCCATAAGGGCAATGGAATCCCTCAGTGACATTCCGGTCTCGTTAGTACTGGCAAGTTTCTTTAGGAAATCCGGGATCTGGTTCTGGATACGTCTGCCTTTGAAATTCTTTATTTCATGGAAGAACGACAGAGGTACCATAATTATGTAGACGGCATACACAATACGGTCATCAATAAAATCTATGAAATTCGGTGCTTCTAGAGCACTAAATACGGAAGCGATCAGGACAATTAAAGCAATTGGACCCGTGATCATAAGAATGTTTGTTGGTTTTTCCTTAATACCTTTCAATGGGTCCCGGAGTATTTTTTTAAAGGCAAGTGTCTTTCTTGATTTTACAAAGGATTTGAATTTATCAAATTCAGGGTCGTCTTCGGGTGGGAGTTCAATCTCATCCGGAAGGAGTTTTTGTGTAGGAAGTATAGGTGGTTCCCCGGTAGCACCAGGAGTCATGATGCCAATCATGAAAACGAACATTAACGAGCCCACAGGTATCACCATATAAACAATAGCATACAGGCTCAACAGGGAATCCGAACCCATAACACTCATCATGACACCCATGATGATGATGAACAATGGTCCTGCTACAAAAGCTGTGACATACGACTCTGCAATAAGTGCAAGGGTCTCAAGGAAACCTTTCTGTTCATATTTTGCTGACTGGGCGTACTGTTCGGATTTGTCCCTGAAGTATGATGGAATATCACCGCCGCTGTCTATAACGGTCAGCAGGTTATACATCAGATCCTGGAATTTATCAGATGGTGTGAGTTCACTGATATTATGTAGAGCAGTCCTAAGGTCGCTACCGAAATAGTCCATGTCCCGGAGTATCAGTTCTACTTCCCTTGACACTTCACCGTATGTGTACCTGCTGGCGCTCAGTGCCCTGAACAGTTCAATGATATTCATACCGCTCCTGCTTAGCGCATACATGAACGTGACAGCAGCAGGAAGGTTACGGTTAATGGAACCTTTACGCTCACCTACACGGAATTTGGGATATATCAGGAACAAAACAAGCGTGGTGCCTCCAAGGGCCAGTGTAAGGAATATAAAAATAATAGCACCCACTATTAATTCCTTGAAATCAAGTATCCAGGCCATTTCCTGGCTGAAAGTGAGATTCGTGATCTGGTCAGGCAGGCCTATTACTACGATAACAAGAAATGCAACGATCAGTCCAAAAAGGGCACCAACTAACCCGGCCAGGACTGAATAGAATATTATGCTGGACAGATACATCTCGTATGACATTGCCATACGGGCCTGCTTGAGCTCTTTTTTCAGGGTGTGATACTGCTCTTCCCGCTCTTTCATCTTGTCGCCCAGTATGATGAAAGGCGTCATTTTCAATTTGTGTAATAGGAATTTTACCTTTTTAGAGTAAACATCAAAGATAGGCTCTTTACTTTTAGATGCTTTTTCAACCTGGGGCCCGGCATTGACGTCGTCCATGATCTGACACGATTCTTTTTTTAAAAAATCGGTTATTCTGTTATCTTTAATTTCTTCAATACCCTCTCAGGATTAATGGTATATTCATAGATGATGGTAGATACTGCTTCGTAATCGGTGATATTATTCCTTGACAGGAATTCAAGCACTTTCTCCCTGTATTTTAATTCTCTCCGAACTTCCTGGATATTCCATGCCCTTTTGACCATAATATCATTTATTGCCTTGGATTCACCCACTTTCTGGAAAGTATCTGTCATAGAATCCCAGTTGAAAATATCATTGGTCCGGATGTTCCTGGTCTGTGGATCAATATCAATGATCTCAACCAATTTTGTATTTCTCCTGACCCTCTTACCCTTGGTATAGGTCTGTGTCTGAATGCATATTATGTTCAGTGCCTGGATCATACTCCTGGGTACACTGATCGGTGGATTCTCAAGTCTGTGGATGGCAGATTCCACTGAATCTGCGTGCATAGTGGAGAAGGTGGTGTGACCTGTACTCATGGCCTGGAAAAGAGTGAGTGCTTCCTTACCCCTTACCTCACCTACAAGCAGGTATTCGGGCCTCTGTCGCAGGGCGGCTTTCAAGAGGTCGTACATATCTATGGCACCCCTTTCATCAGCTGTGAAAGCATCCCTGGTAATGGCAGGGATCCAGTTGGGGTGCGGAAGTTTTAATTCCCTGGTATCTTCCAGGGATATAACTTTGGCCTGTCTGGGGATGAACAGCGAAACGGCATTAAGAGATGATGTTTTACCTGATGCGGTACCGCCCGCAAAGATCAGGCTCTTGTTATTCTCGATGCACAACCATAGGTATGCCATGGTCTCTGAATCGAATGTCTTCCAGTTGATCAGGTCGATAGGTGTCAGTGGCACGTCACCGAACTTCCTGATTGTGAATGTACCCCCGCGGGCAGTGACATGGGTGCTCAGCGTCATCTGGATACGGGAGCCGTCAGGCATTGTCGCATCGATCAATGGATCAGCAACAGAAATGTGTTTTCCGCTTCGTTGTGCCAGCCTAATAATGAACGAGTCCAGTTCATCCTGGGTAAATATAACATTGGTAGCAATATTGGTATACTGCTTGTGGTATAAGTACACAGGTATATTGTGACCGTTGCAGGACACATCCTCGATCCTGTCATCTTTCTGGATAGCATCTATCAATCCAAAACCTGTAAAATCACGTATTACATAATACAGGATTTTTGCAAGCAGCGGAGGTGTCAGTTCGATGGCATAATCCTTTACCAGCTCATTGACTTTCGTAGTCAGGACCAGGTCCTTATTTTCATCAGATATTACATCTTCCACAAGTAGTACATCCCTTAGACGGTCCTTGATCTCTTTCAGGAATGTATCCTCAAAATGGGACAGTTTGGGCTCTACTACATAGTAGATATTTTCTTTTCTTTCTATGTTGTTCAGGATTACAACAAAAGCATACGGTTCGTTTACCCAGTATCGTTCGACCTCTTCATGTTTATCCAGTCCATCAAAAGTAACGAGGGGGCCGTGAATATCAGAATCATACTCTTCAATTTCTTCAATATCTTTAGCAAAGTACTTCTTAACACGTTCAAAAGCAGATGTCGGTTTCGTATCTTCCATTGCCAATTCATGCTTTTCTTTAATGGATTTGATTCTCGTTTCAACGTCGCTTGCAAGCTGTTCTTCCATTATATCTTTAACAATGTCTCTTTCGCGTTCCCGCTCCCCTGAAGCAGGTTCCCGGACTTTCATCTCTCGCTCTTCGGTTTTGTCGCTAAGTTTATCAGAGAGTTCGTCCCTTCCGTCGGAGAGCTTGTTTATCAGGTCAGAGGTTGGTATTTTTTCATCAACCTTGATGGATTGAAGTGATTCTTCTTCTGGTGTTGGTTCTCCATCGGGTGTTAGTTCTTCACCAGGTGTTAGTTCTTCACCGGGTGTTGGTTCTACATCGTCATCTACAGGTATGTCATCTTCTATCCCAGAGGTTTCCTCTTTGCCAGGCGCTTCCTCTTCTTTCTTCCCTCCATCGAGGTTTTCGTCCTT
>JAUWQN010000085.1 GCA_030611045.1 Methanosarcinales archaeon | reverse complement strand
GTCGAAGAGCCAAATTCACATATTTTCCTTAACCCTGTGATCGAGGAGACGAAGCCGGCGCAGACTCTGGTGCCAAAGGTCAACTACGAGTTGTGCGATTACTGTGGGAAGTGCGCTCCAGCATGTGAATACAACGCCCTTGTGGTACTACCTGAAAAAGAAGTTATGGTGTTCCCTGAACTTTGCCACGGCTGTGGTTTATGCTCTTTAGTCTGTCCGCAGGAAGCGATCAGCGAGGAACCACGGGAGATCGGCGTTATCAAAAAAGGAAGGAGTGGTGACGGTACAATAGACCTTGTGTATGGGCTGCTGAATATCGGAGAAGTGAAAGCAACACCGCTGATAGACCAGGTAAAAGCGGAGCTTGATCCGGCGAAGACCGTTATTATTGATGTGCCGCCGGGAACGGCATGTCCGGTGATTGCAGCGGTGCAAAACACTGATTACTGTATTCTCGTGACTGAGCCCACGCCGTTTGGACTCTACGATTTGAAGCTTGCGGTTGAAGTGCTCCGACTGCTCAAGATTCCGTTCGGTATAGTCGTCAATAAAGCGGGGATTGGAGATCGAAAGGTCTATGAGTACTGCGCGAAAGAAGGAATTCCACTTTTAATTGAAATTCCGCATGACAAGCGAATTGCACGGTATTATTCAGAGGGCGTGCCCTTTGTGAGAGAGATGCCCGAGTGGGAGGAGCGATTTGCAGGGATGATGAAGAAGATTGAGGAGTACGAGCAATGAAGCAACTAACCGTTATTAGCGGCAAAGGCGGCACCGGGAAGACAACGCTTGTTGGCTCATTCGCAGTACTCGCAGAGAACAAAGTTATTGCAGACTGCGATGTGGACGCACCAGACCTCCATCTGCTTTTGCATCCGGAAATCCAAACAAAGCAGGAGTTTAAAGGCGTGAAAATTGCCGTGATGGACAAATCGTTATGCACCGAGTGCGGCACGTGCGAAGAGACGTGCAGATTCAATGCTATCGTTTCGACCGAAGAATCCAATTATGCTGTCAATCAGGCACGCTGTGAGGGCTGTGGCGCTTGTGTGTTTATGTGTCCGCAAGAGGCACTCACGCTGCAAGAACGTGTCTCTGGATATGCCTTTATCTCAAAGACGAAGTACGGCACAATGGCGCATGCACAGCTTAATGTCGCGGAAGAGGCATCCGGGAAACTGGTCACTGCTGTCAGAGAGAATGCACGGCAGATCGCAGAGAAGGAAGGCTGTGAACTTATTCTGATTGACGGCGCTCCAGGCATCGGCTGCCCGGTGATTGCATCGCTCGGCGGTGTTGATTTAGCGCTTATTGTCACCGAACCGACACAGTCAGGCATGCACGATTTGAAACGGATTTTGAGCGTGGTGGAGTATTTTGGTGTGAAACCTTCTGTCTGCATCAACAAGTATGACATAAACGAAGAGGTGACTGAAGAGATTGAAGCGTTTTGCAGGGAGAAAGGAATCGCGATTGCCGGAAAGATCTTGTATGACGATACAATTACGAAAGCTATGGTTGCAGGCGTTCCTGTGGTAGCGTTTGAATCGGAACTAAAGAGCACAGCGGCAGAGGAAATAACACTGATGTGGCATCGAATCGAGCAGATTATTCAGGAGTAGCCTCTTTATCTCTCCTTATGCCCTTACTTAAACGGAGTGGCATGTTTGAGGCTTAGGTGCAAAGAGCGCATACCAAAAAGCTAAGACGTTTAGCGAGGACCGTAGTGAACTATTAGCCATTTGGAGGCACATAACAAAATGAAGATGAGTAAAATGGAAAAGCGGTTTGTTAACACCAGATGGCATGCACAGAAGAATGTAAAACATATTGAACGATTGTTTAGTAAACTCGATTTGGCGTCTATAAAAAGAGTACTGGAAATCGGATGCGGTGCTGGAATCCTCGCTGCGCATTTGAGCGTGAGCGCTACGCATGAAATGATTGTTGTGGGGACAGATGTAGATCCTGAGCAGATTGAAATAGCAAGGACGTATCATCAAGAGAATGAGAATTTAAAATTCATTGAAGCTGATGCTACACAGCTACCATTTTTGGATAACGAATTTGATATGGTTTTATCATTCCAGATTCTGCATCATATAGGCAAGTGGGATAGGGCATTGGGAGAGATAAATCGGGTTTTAAAGCCACAGGGCTATTTTATTCTCTCGGATTTCGCATATTCGCGATTGACCACAAAATTGTTGACGCGCATCGTAAAGACGTATGGCATTTACACAATTGATGACGTAACCCAATTTTTAACAAGTCGTAATTTTGACATTGTTCATAACGAGAGAACGCTACGAGGCTGTAATGAAAAATTATAGCATCGTGTTTCAGAAGAAATAGACGGAGATTTTATGAAAGCAGGCAGAGCGGATTTGAAGGAAGCAGGAATAGGTGAAGGTATATCGGAAGTCATCGTTACCACGAGGTCGGCTTCTGGTAAGCCGAATGCTGCGCCTATTGGAATAATAACCGAGATTAACGAAGAGCAAGGAGAGATAAAACATTTCGTAAAACTTTACAAAGGTTCGCAAACGCTTTCTAACGTGCTTGGAACGAATACGTTAGCGGCGAATGTGACTGATGACGCAGTCTTATTCGTGAAAGCAGCGTTTGAGAATCTGAACGAAACGTATTTCTCGGTTTTTGAGGGAATGCCCGTCTTAACGGAAGTGAACGCATGGATCGTCTTCACGAGTGTGTTAGCAGAAGAACGCAGTGAGTATTTCCTATTTCAATTAGAGCCCAAAGCAGTTGAAATCAAGCGAAAAGAGGTAAGGACGATAAATAGAGGCTTGAACGCGGTGATAGAGGCTACGATACTCGCAACGAGACTTAACATAACCAAAAATGGACGAGAAAGGGGAGAGATGAGAAAACAAATGGGACGGTACATCGAGATCGTCAAGAAATGCGGTGGGCGGAGAGAGAACGAAGCAATGGAGATTCTGTGGGAAAAGTGTTCGTTTCGATAAGTATCGGTATTTTTCCCCCTCCCAGTACAATAAAAGGTCATTTTCGCTACATCCAAAGTGAACACTATCCACCACTCAGAAAGAAAGCACTACGTGAATTCTGCCTCCGGTTTCTTTTTAACAAAAAATACACTGTGGTACTCTTTACAGTCAAGTTATTTCTCCATTTCGATTGTAAAGATGTATCCAGAAGAAGCTCTTAGAGGCTTATTTCATTAAAACACGTAGTAGTGCTCCTGACGAGGCTATTAAACAGGGCTTGGAACTTGTTTACTCAAACTGTAATTGTGGCTGTTAGCGCTGAGTATCGGGCGATAGGGGGTAAGTAGCGGGCTGAAATATGGAAAGTCAGCGAAATGTTGGTTAGGTTGCAAATGTGCGTGTGGATGAGGTATTAACGTGAACTACTGCATTACGGTATATTAATTATGACATTAGAACCAACATAAAGGAAACGAGAAGGTGTAAAAATGCAGTTGGTGATTAACACATACGGGTCTTATCTAAGGAAGAAGGGAAACTGCTTTTTAGTGAGGAAAGAGGATGAGGTATTTGAAGTTT
>JAUWQN010000001.1 GCA_030611045.1 Methanosarcinales archaeon | reverse complement strand
CTGCATGCAGGACTATGATAGGCAAAAAGAGGATGATAGGATTAGAATAAGGGGGAATCATGATGTAGAAACGGTTTTAACGGAGATTGAAAGACTGAATAGGGCGGTTTCTATGCGAGAGTGAAATGTGAAACTATGGGTTTATACCCCTAGTTCATCGCTTATTTCTCGAAGCGCTTCCAGAGCGAGCTTAAAAAATTCGTTGCGATCGAGTCCGAGGTCTTCACATATCATTATGTTCTCTCTGCTCACCGTTCGCGCAAATGACTTGTCTTTGTACTTCTTCTTCAACGATTTTACACTTACGTCAGACAATTTGCGGGAGGGCATCATCAATGCGGTTGGCACAATTAATCCGGAAATGGCATCCGCAGCAATCAACGCCTTTGCCATTACGCTATTCGGCTCGAAGCCAGTCCTCGAATTGTGCGCTTTTATCGCATATAAGCAATCCTCAGGCAGTTCTTCGCTGAGCATCTCTACCGTGATGAGCCCGTGCAGCTCAAAATTGTCTTTGGTTCGTTCGTAATCCAAATCGTGCAATAAGCCGACCAGTGCCCACTTCTCTTTATCCTCCCCTGCGCTGCTTTCCAGTTTATTCGCGAGTGCTCCCATTATCGCGGAAACGGCGAGCATGTGCTTCCGTAAAGCATCGGTTTCTACCTCGCTTTCCATCAGTTCAAACGCTGCTTCTATCGAGATCATGGTACCTACTTTTTAGTCAACGGTTTTTTTACAAAAACCCTTCTGCAAACAAAAGCCTTTACAAACCTTTTAGAAAAGTTATCCTGAGAATACATGAAAGAGAATGTTACATTTGTCCTTTTCACCTTTACCGATTATTCGATTTTTAATTTCTCCAACGCCTCACACAGGATCTTCGAAGACCCTTTCACTGTTTTTATTTCTAAATTAAATTTTTTAGCAAAGTTTTTAATCGTTTCTGCGTATTCCTCGTCCTTCTTGTCCGCTTCGGAATACCAGACCTTCACCACACGGTTGTAATGGTTCCGCATGAGCTGGATGATGCGCTTCGTGTCACCAACAGCATAGGTGTTCATCCGCCCGGCCATGATATTGGTAGAAGATTCTAAAATTACCTGCGGCTCTTTTATGATCGCTGCCCCAGCAGGGGTCATAAAAAACGTCCCTACTTCTTCGCTAAGCAGTGACTGTACTGTCTCTCTCCCAAGCGCAATCTCTATGCAATTGTTCAATATCGCTCCGTCTTTGTCTTTGCTGTCTCTTGGGATGACAACCGGCACAGGTGCCTCTCTGATTACGCGCTCCAGTGCTTCCGTGGTGCTGCCGCACAGCCCGTATCCCAAGATAAAAAAAGCCACCATCGAACTCATTTTCTTTATGCCTTCCTCGATCTCGGTCAGCAGTACGTCTGGGTAATCATGCATTCGCAACTCCAGCACCTTAATAATCACTGAATCCGTGAGGTCACGCTCTCGGATCTCCTTCTTTATCTTCTCCAATGTCTGCGCCTTTAATACGAACCCGTCATCAGCGAACTCGCTCGAAAATCGCGCAATCACTCGCTGATACAGTACGATAGTCACTGAATTAGCGGTGTCGGGCAGCACAAAAAAAAGCTCTTTCACACCGGTTTCTCTAATCACGACCTTTATTTCTTTTCTTAAAATCTCACAGGTAATAACGCCGATGTGCATGATCTTATCTTATCTTATCTTCTTTCTACTCTACTCTATTCTACTCTATTCTATTGTTTTAGTCCAAAATGAAGAACGGCAAGCCGAGAAAGGTTACATTACGTCCTCCACCAGCTCTAAGCCATACTCGTCCTCAAGAAAACTAAATACGTCCGCTCTGTTTATTCTCTGCTTCTGTGGCAGCTTCTTCTTTTGCAGCTTCCGCTCCTGTATCCTATACCCCGGCCGCTTTAACGATGCGCAAATGTCCATCCCATATATGCCCACCTTCGGGTCGTAACGGATGCCAAAGTCAGTATGCTCTGCAACACCAAATGAAAAATTACCGTACGTGTCAAATTGGCTCTTAAAAAGTCTGTTCTGTATCTTAAAACAGCGTTTGAGGAAATCACGTGCACGATCTCCTCGTAACGTGACTTTACACGCAATGGCTTCGCCTTTCTTTATACTAAATGGCTGGAGGGTTCGCTTCGCTGTTCTCTTAATCGATTTCTGACCCGCAATGGAATCCAACAGCTTCTCCGCCTTTGCTAACTTCTCGCCACTTTCGCCCACACTCATGTTTATCACTACCTTATCCACTTCTATTCTCCTCATCGGGTTTTCTGTCATTTCCTTACTCTCCTTTCTTGGATGCTTCCGGTGTTTTGTTTAATAATACCAAATAGCCCTGATTTATGCTATACCTAATCCTGGCACCTCGATTTTTTCCTCGCCCACTACGAATAAGGAATCCTCGCGGCTCTCAAAGCTCTCTTCACCTTCTGTGGCTTTTATCCGCACGACATTTGGCTGCGAACTTTGCACTATCCGTATCTCCTCTATTTCGCCTGTCTGGGCTGAGTGCTTCCCGCCAATCACTACCACTTTACACCCCTCTTTATACGCAAAGTGCTGCAATATCTTATTATCGGGAATGGAAATCAGCAATGAGTCACGCGTGTTTATGTCCGCGCCGGACTCTCCGGGGAGGATGTTTCGACCGTCATGCAAGTTCAATTGTATCGCACCCTCACCTATCATTCTCTTCCCATTCACCCTGCACAGCTTCTTCGATGCCGCTTCTTCCTCTATTTCCACCAGTGATAACTTATCCTTCCTGTCCAAGAGCACCATATAATTAGCCTTTAGAAGAGGAATGGAAAGAATATCAAAGATGCCTACCGGGAACTTATGGTCTTTCCTTACTTTGCCATTGACGATTACTTTGCCTTCGTTCAATATCCGCTTTGCCTCTCTACTATTGTCCGCTAACTTCAGCATGTCCCGCACAATTAAAAGCAAGGGCATGCTTCTATCCTTTGGATGCGGTCCCGGTGTTGGGTTAACCGCCCAGTATGATGTTTTTCTCTCTATTTTCCAGCTACGAGGTGCAGCTATCCTTTTTTGATGCTTCCCCATTTTTAGTTCATTACTCCTACTATCATTATTAGTTTACGCATAAGCATGTTTCACCCAATCCTCCACTTTCTCTTCAAACTCCTGTTGTGCTTTAGGGGTTGTAGCCGGCTTCACGCCCTTAATAGCGGCTTCAAAATGCTGCTTCTTTACTACGATGTTCTTTACGGCATCTTCCATGTATTCCTCAGTTATTCCAGAAGCGAGGAACTCACGCAAAGCAGCCATTACCGCTTCTTTAATGATTGCCGCTATATCTGCACCGACATATTTTTCAGTCATCTTCACAAGATCTTCCATAGCTACATCCTCTCCAAGGGGTTTACCTCTTAGGTGAACCTCGAAGATTCTCTGCCTCGCTTCTTTATCCGGTATTTGTAGGTATATCAATCTATCAAGCCTGCCAGGTCTGAGCAATGCGGGATCCACCATATCAGGTCTGTTTGTCGCCGCTATAACGATTACATCCTCCAACTCCTCCAATCCGTCCATCTCGATTAATATCTGTGAAACGACGCGCTCTGTTACATGCGAGTCATAACCCATACCTCGTACCGGCGCGATTGAATCTATCTCATCCAGGAAGATTATACAGGGAGCAGCTTGCTTCGCCTTTCTGAAAATCTCACGAACCGCTTTCTCTGATTCTCCCACCCACTTCGACAAGAGCTCTGGTCCTTTAATCGAGATGAAATTTGCCTCACTCTCATTTGCCACTGCCTTTGCCAGCATCGTCTTTCCGGTACCCGGTGGTCCAAACAGAAGGATACCTTTTGGCGGCTTTGTATTTAACTGAGAAAACACCTCAGCATATTTGAGTGGCCACTCCACCACCTCCTTTAATTCCTGTTTCACATGTTCCAAGCCACCTACGTCATCCCACTTCACATTCGGCACTTCTACAAATACCTCCCTTAGCGCAGAAGGCTCTGTATTTTTTAACGCTTCACTGAAATCGTACTTTGAAACGGTCAACTGCTCCATCACTTCTGGCGGTATATCCTTCTCTATGTCTATCTCCGGTAGTATTTTCCGGATTGCATGCATAGCAGCTTCTTTACATAACGTCGTGAGGTCCGCACCGACAAATCCATGCGTGAGAGTTGCGACTTCTTTTAGATTTACATCTTCCGCAAGTGGCATTCCCCGCGTATGCACCTCCAGAATCTCTTCACGACCATTCCTATCCGGGATGCCGATCTCTACCTCTCGGTCGAAACGACCTCCTCTTCTCAATGCCTCATCAAGTGCATTGACTCTGTTCGTAGCACCGATTACAACCACCTGCCCACGCGATTCAAGACCATCCATTAAAGAGAGGAGCTGTGCGACTACTCTTCTTTCCACTTCTCCGGTTGTCTCTCCCCGCTTCGGCGCTATTGAATCCAACTCATCAATAAAAATAATAGAAGGAGCGTTCTTTTCCGCTTCCTCAAATATATCTCGCAAATGTCGTTCACTTTCCCCATAGAATTTGCTCATTATCTCAGGACCAGAAATCGAATGGAAATTGGCATCGGTCTCATTTGCCACTGCTTTCGCTATCAATGTCTTCCCGGTTCCCGGCGGTCCGTGCAGGAGAACACCTTTTGGAGGCTCTATCCCCAGCCGCTCGAACAGTTCAGGATGCCGAAGCGGTAATTCTATCATCTCCCGTATCAGTCCTATCTCCCGCTTCAGTCCACCGATGTCCTCATAAGTCACATGAGGAACGCCTATCTTCTCTTCCCTCGCCTTACGAAGCACAATCTCCGTATCTATATTTGGAATTGCCGTGCCCGCGGGTACGGTATTAGTAACGACAAAAGAAACAGGTTTGCCCAACAATTCAATCCTTATGATTTGCCCTTTGGTAATTGGCACCCCTTTCAATCTGCTTAACAAGTATCGTTCGCCACCGGCAATTCTTATCGGTTGTGTAGGCGCAAGCGTGATTCTTTTTGCACCTTTCGCCTTTGTCTGCTTCACTCTCACCTTATCATCTATGGCGACGCCAGCATTGTTTCTTATATTGCCATCTACGCGTATGATTGACTTACCACTATCCGGTGAATATGCGGGATGCACAATAGCGGTGGCAATACTCCTACCCTCTATCTCTACTACATCTCCGGGTATGAGCCCCAGCGCTCGCATCGTCTCCGTATCCATTCGTGCTATCCATCTACCTGCATCTCGATGATACGCCTCGGCTACCCGTAATATCACTGATTTGTCTTTCCCTTCTTCGTTTCCCATCTATTCACCTATTCATTTATTATGTTATCAGTATAAATAAAATTAAAATAAAAGCTAAGGGTCAGGCTTTTATATGCTTTAAAGAAAAAAATAGTGCGATTAAAATGGAAGAAGAGTTGTTAATGATCCCGGGACCGGTACCTGTGATACCACGTATTCGAGAAGCGATGGCAAAGCCGATGATATCCCACCGAGGAGACGAATTCTCACAGATGTACGGCGAGATCGTCGAGAACCTTAAGAACATATTTCAAACGAGGAATGACCTCTTCGTGCTCAGCGGGTCAGGGACATGCGCAATGGAAGCAGCTATAGGGAATCTTATCGCGAGACCGAATGGCGCAGGGAAAACGGAGCGAGGATGTGTAACGATAGCAAACGGCAAATTTGGCGAGCGATTTACAGAGATTGCGGAACGATATGGCGCGGATGTTACACCTGTTCATTTCGAATGGGGACACTCGATAGATTTAGAACGGGTAAAGGAAGCTTTGGAGAATAGTCCCAATCCTAAGGTCGTTACGATGGCGCATAATGAAACCTCCATCGGCATGCTCAATCCTGCAAAGGAAGTGGGGAAACTTGCGAAGAAGCACGATGCTATTTTCGTGCTCGATTGCATCACGTCAATAGGCGGTGATGACGTTCCAGTGGACGAGTTGGGGGTGGATATCGCGATTGTTGGCTCGCAGAAATGTCTGGGTATGCCGCCAGGATTGGCAGCACTCTCAATTAGCGATAAGGCGTGGGAGTTAATTCAGGAAAACCCAAGCAGACCTTATTATCAGGACCTTATTGCGTATAAGAAGAGTTATAAGAAGAAACAAACACCTTACACTCCGGCTTTACCTCTGTTCTTCGCGCTACATGAAGCTTTAGCGGTGATACGAGAGGAAGGCATGGAAAAAAGGGTAAAAAGACACAGAACACTGTCAAAGTCGATTCGAGCGGCAGTTACGAGCTTGGGGCTGAGCTTATTCCCGAAGCTAAACGAGGTAAGCGATTACTCGAACACCGTTACTGCGATAAACATGCCATTGGAGAATGGCATCACCGATGAGCAACTGCGGGGCGGTATGCGGAAAAAGGGTGTAGTCGTATCAGGAGGGCAGGGAGAATTGAAAGGTAAGATCTTCCGGATAGCCTCAATGGGGAATATAACAAGCACGGAAATTTTGAGGACTGTCGAGGTATTAGAACAGGTATTGATTGAAAATGAGTTTATAGAAGAGGAAGGTAAGGGATTGGAGGCAGCGAAAAGGGTAATATCCACAACGCTTTGAAATTAATTTCTAAAAATTATTATGAGACAAATTCCAAGATTTAGGACGGAAGAGGAGAGACGGGAATTTTGGGATACTCACGATTCTGCAGAATATTTTGAGGATATGGAAGACGAGGAGGTCCAAGTTACATTTACACGTGAGAAAGGTGTTTTGGTTATTCCGTTGGGAGAGGATCGTTTGAGATCGGTGATGGAGATAGCACTTGAAGAGGGCGTTAGCTCTAACCTTCTCCTAAAGAATTGGATTGACGAAGGAATTAAGAATAAATTGAAAGTTACAAGAAGGGTTTGAGGGGATATGGGATTAGTGCTTTTTATTACAAAATGAAACAATCAGAAGAGGATACTAAACAGTTTTATAAACTGCATCCGGCATTGCTCGTTTACACAAACCAGCAAAAAGGCATAATTAGGAGCGTAACCACCGTTGACGAGTTCATGGATTTACCATCCGAAGAGATAAACAAAATCAGAGAAGCTTTATACGGGCAACCCGGGTTGATTGATGCCTTTGTGAAGGAGAATCCATTCAATTTCTCACAGGACGAGTTAGAGATCGTTCGAGGTTGGAATAACTTCCTTAAGGCTGAGTTCTATTTGTTCCGCTATCTCAAGAAGTATGCGATCTTTCTCGATAACCGTTCTCCCCCAAAGGCGTATGGTGTGCTTGCACTTGTGAGTGATTTCCAGGATATAGTTAGCCAAGAACTTCCGGTTTACCTCAAAGCAGTTCTTCTGCCTTTTAAAGGTCAAATTATCTACGATGGTATCTTGAATTCCTACCCCGTCAGTTTCGGTCCGGGTATTCGGCAGGATTTGAAAGAGAGGTATCAAGAAGCGAAAGCGAGATTTGGCATTATAACCGCTCTTCCGTGGGTGGAGATAAAAGATAGCGACGAAGAGCGCTTAAAATCATATTTGAGCAGTGAGGCGATGCGACTGAAATATGGGGGTAAGATAGACGGGCTGATTAAGAAGGATCCAAGGCTTTTAACGGTTTATCATCAGGAGATGGGCAAAGTTCATGCACGGACGTATGGTAGATGCTTATCAAAGATAGGGCTGAGGAATGCCTGGTTTGCGATACTTGAGGGCGAGATAGTCGCAGGTGGATGCACGCGAGCAGAAGTTGAGCGAATTCTGGACGAGATTGTACCGGTGGAGAAGAGGGGGTTTGCATATGTTTTCCACCTGAAGGGGGAGTAGCGAGAAGATGTTACGAGCTGGGCAAGCACAAGCATGGGAAGGTGTAAAGGTTTTCTCTTTTGACGTTGACGGCACGTTAGTGAGCCCTGGATTTGTAGATTGCGTTTGGCTGCAAGGAATCCCGAAGGCTTATGCGGAGAAAGAAGGTTTGAGCTTTGAGCAGGCATTTGAATATGTGAAGAGCGAGTATGATAAGATCGGGGAGCACCAGATAGAGTGGTATAACATAGATTACTGGCTGCGAAAGTTCGACCTGGACATCCCGTACGAGACGCTCTTCAAGAAATACAAAGACGAGATAATGATATACGAGGAAGTAGAAAGTGTTCTGACCGTGCTGAAGGAAGAAGGCTACGAACTGATATTAAGCTCAAATGCGGCAACTGAATTCATTGAATTCCAAATAAAACCTATCAAAAGATTCTTTTCGCATGTGTTCTCAGCAACGTCTGATTTCGGCGAGGTGAAGAAGACCAACGGGTTCTTTGCACGCGTGTGCGAGATTCTGGATGTGAAGCCGCAGGCGGTTGTTCATACTGGTGATCACTGGGTGTTTGATTTTCTCAATCCACGCAAAATCGGTATAACTGCGTATTATCTGGATAGAGCGCGGAGAAGGAACGTAAAGGATGAGGAAAAAAAGGATGATGAATTTATTATAAGCGATTTAAGTGAGCTTCTCGATGATCCTGTTCGTTAGTTAGCTCGTGGCTCGATTTGCAATTGTGTATAACAACTCGACTTTTCGCTTGCCACCAGGATTTCCAATTTCGTGAAAGAAGAGGAAATTTTAGTCGTGTTTCGGGATTGGTTAAATTTTCGATGCCGTAAACAAAAATATTCATTTATAAGCCCAATCAGATAATTAACGATAAAAGAGGCGAAAATTTGGCAACATGCCCCCCTTTATATTCTTATTCTCTCTATAATACCATTGACGTGAGGATTTTACCATGAAAGAATACGATGTAGAATGTATACGATGCGGCGCACGCTTTTCCAAGGATGATATAGTATACACCTGCAGGGATTGTGGCAGTTTGCTGGATATAAAATATGATTATTCCGAAGTATATGTAGAGAGAATCGTCAAAGCGAAGGGAGAGGGCGTATGGAAATATCGTGAGTTATTGCCGTTCGATGAAGAAACCAAGCCGATAACAATACAGGAGGGGAATACGCCTTTGTACCGGTGCGATAGCCTTGCAAAAGCCATTGGCGTTGAGGATTTATGGGTGAAACATGAAGGACTGAACCCTTCAGGTTCGTTTAAAGACCGGGGAATGACCGTTGGCGTAACGAAAGCAGCGGAATTGGGTGTGAAAGGCGTTGCATGTGCATCAACGGGAAATACGTCCGCGTCACTGGCTATCTTTGCGGCAAAAGCAGGTTTTCCGTGTTACGTCCTGCTCCCAAAGGGCAAGGTAGCGTTAGGGAAAGTAGCGCAGGCGATGATGCATGGTGCGCAGGTATTCTCGCTAAAGGGTAATTTTGATGATGCTTTACGGGTTGTTCGCGTGCTCTGCGAGGAAGAAAGCCTCTATTTGCTGAATTCCATCAATCCGTACCGATTGGAAGGTCAGAAAACGATAGCATTTGAGGTTGCCGAGAAACTTGGCTGGGAAGTGCCGGATAGGCTTATTCTGCCGGTAGGGAATGCGGGGAACATAAGTGCGATTTTCAAAGGCTTCTCAGAGTTGAAGACCCTGGGCATCACCGACGCCATACCAAAGATGACCGGCATTCAATCAGAGGGTGCGAAACCTATAGTAAGAGCTTTAAAGGAAGGAAAAGCTGAGATAACGCCAGAAGATAAGCCAGAAACCATTGCATCTGCGATACGGATAGGGAACCCGGTGAATGCCGCAAAGGCTTTAGTCGCTATAAGGGAATCAGGTGGCGTTGCGGAATCAGTGACTGACGAGGAGATAACAGATGCACAGCTCGAGCTGGCACGGTTAGAAGGCATCGGTGTGGAACCTGCAAGTGCTGCGTCAATTGCAGGGCTGAAGAAATTAGTTGCGATGGGAGTAGTAGAACGAGATGAGAGAATTGTCTGTATCACTACTGGACATCTCTTGAAAGACCCTGAACGCGTAATAGAGATATGCGAACCGCCAATAGAAGTAGAAGCGGATGTAGATGTGCTGCGGAAGATGTTGAAGTGAATATAAATAACAGACCCCAGAAGCGTGGTCGGGCTAAATGCAGCATGCAACAAAAATGTTTCCGTAACACTTTTATGATGGACAACGTTTTTCTTAGTGCAGGTTCTTTTTAAAAAGAAAGTGCGATGACGAGAATATTCCACATTGCAGACACGCATATAGGCTACTCGGCATACCGGAGGATGGACGAAGCGACCGGGCTGAACCAACGTGAAGTGGACACCTACGCGGCATTCAAGCATTTTGTGGATTATGCCGTTGCTGAAAAGCCCGATGTGATAGTACACGCGGGTGACCTGTTCGACTCCGTAAGACCCACGAATCGTGCTATTTCGGTCGTGCTCGGGCAATTAATACGATTAAGCGAAGCAGGGATTCCTTTTGTGGTGATCTCAGGCAATCACGAAACGCCTCGTTTGAAGGAGACGGGCAGTGTATTCAGCCTGTTTGAGCATATTCCTAATGTTCACGTAGTTTATGGGAATAAATACGAACTCGTTGAAATTGGTGATCTAAAGGTTCATGCGATTCCCCATTGCGATGATATTGAGAGTGAGAAGCAGAAAATGCGGTTGAACCGCGACAGCACGGGAGGGGTTAATATCGCACTGCTTCATGCAGGCGTTTACGGCGCGGGAAAGCAGATGTTTTTAATGGATGAATTCAACGAGCAACTGATTACTATTCACGACTTGACCAATTTCGATTACCTCGCATTGGGGCACTATCACAAATACATAAGAGTACGAGACAACGCATATTACGCGGGCTCGACCGAACGATTCAGCTTTAACGAGGTGAACGAGGCTAAAGGCTTCTTGGAAGTACGGTTGGACGAATATGGTGATAAAGAGATTATATTTCACGAATTGAACACGCGGGAGATGGTGGATTTGGAGCCCGTTGTTTGTATTAATCTGGATGCGCATGAGATAAAACGTGCTATAACGGATCGCATCCAGGAATGCAATCCTGAGGATAAGGTGGGGAGGTTAAAGGTGCTGGATATGCCCATGCAGGTTTATCATTCACTGGATTTTGACGAGCTGAAGCGATTGACACGGTCTGCAGTTCATTTTGAGATAAAATACGAGTTCAAGCGGGATAATGAGTTACTTTCTACTGAACGTCCCATGTCTCGTTCGTTATATACCGAGTACGAGCACTTCATGGAGAAGTACACGATAGGTGTGCATATTGATAAAAAACGGCTCAAGGAGTTAGGGTTGCAGTATATGCAGGCTTGGGAAAGTGAGAGCGAGGAGTAACAAGAAATAAGCGAATAGAAAATAGGAGGAAAGCTCACTTCGATCGCGGGTCAGGCAAACGATGCTGTTAATTTGCGGATGCCCGCATTTCAGAGACCAAGAAAAAAAGTTTTTAATGCTGACTGCACTAAAAATGATTGAGCAAGCGAAGCAAGAAAAAAAGAAGTCCCGTGGTGTAGCGGTCAAGCATACTGGCCTTTGGAGCCCGTGACGGAGGTTCGAATCCTCCCGGGACTACTCGAATCTTCAGTTTTTAAGTCTTCTGATGGGTTTTTGCGCCTAACACCAAGTTATGGTTAAGAGAGGTGTGCCCGATCGCGCCAATTCTGATGATTAACGACGATTACGCTGGAATGGAATAAAATAAAATAATGAGAATTTTGATTGACTCTGGTTTTAAAGAAATAGGTAAAACATTTTGCTCATATTTTCACGTTTGACACTTATTTTGCGACTTTTTCGCTCCTGTTATCGTACATATCACCCACTATCGGGCGAAACGCTTCCCAATTTCTCTTCCGTCAACGCGTTTCTTCTTAAAGAAAAGGGTTGTGAGCATAGCAGCGATCCAGAGTTCCCAAGTGCTCTCGCAACTCAGTACAGTAAGGAACGCTGACGGGCTTATCTGCCGGGTTCGGAATGAGTCCGGGAGTTTCCCCGCCGCTATGGCCGCTATACCCACTTACAATATGACAATTTTTCTACTTAAAAAGGTTGCTGTGAAACCAGCAGGAAAAAACCATAAACCTTTTTATATCGAGTGGCACAAGTATGCATGTCGATGGTGAAGAAAGAGATGAAAAAAAGAGACTTAGTGGTATTATGGATAGTGATTGCAATACTTGCAGGTATACCAGTAGCGGCTTTTTGCACTCCTTCTGCGGGAGCACGGGAAGTCCAAACAGTCAAAGTCTTCCACGCGGGGAGCTTAGCAGTTCCGTTGGAAGAAGCGGAGAGCCAATTCGAGGTTTTGCATTCGGATGTAGATGTGCAACGGGAGTCAATGGGTAGTATATCGG
Source organism: Methanosarcinales archaeon (assembly GCA_030611045.1). GTDB lineage: Archaea > Halobacteriota > Syntropharchaeia > Alkanophagales > Methanospirareceae > JACGMN01. The sequence continues at coordinate 53,845 of JAUWQN010000001.1, read as the reverse complement.
CAGTGAGGCAGATAACCGACGTGGGGAAGAACGGAGAAGTGATTGCATCCGCGGATTACACGCTTATACCAGGCATGATGTATCCCGAGTATGCCGATTGGTATGTGAGATTTGCAACGAATGACTTGGTTCTTACATATAATTTGGAGTTGAGCATGTATGCGGATGAAATCACACCGGAGAACTGGTATGAGATTCTGCGCAGAGATGATGTGGTCTTCGCCTTCTCAAATCCGAATCTCGACCCCTGCGGATACCGGGCAGTAATGGTCTTTCAGCTCGCAGAGTTACATTACGGGGATGAGCAGATATTCGACGATTTGATTCTTGACAACACGGCGATTACGATTAGCGAGGAGGTAGACGGGACTTATTTAATAACGGTGCCAGAAGATCAGAAGCCAAACACAGAGAAGGTAGATATAAGACCGAAATCGGTTGAGCTCGTAGCATTTGTCGAGGAAGGTGGGCTTGACTACGCATTTGAGTACAGAAGCGTTGCCGTTCAGCACAATTTAGCGTTTTTCGATTTGCCTGAGCAAATAGACCTGAGCAAAGTGGAGTATGCCGACACTTACAAAAAGGTCAAATTGGAAACAGCCGACGGTAAAACAAAAACAGGAAAACCAATTGTGTATGGTATCACAGTTCCGACGAATGCGGAAAATCCAGAACTTGGATTAGAGTTCGTTAAATTCGTTATCGGTGATGCAGGGCAGAAGATTTTTAGCGATATGGGACAGCCGCCAATTGTGCCACCTTTGGGGAGCGGGAATTTACCTGAAGAGTTGGAAAGTTTAGTAGAGCTTGAGGATGGCGAGGCAACGCCGACGCCTAGTCCTACTTCAACGCCAACACCGACACCGGAAGAGCCGGGCTTTGGAGCAATATACGCTATTACAGGTCTATCAGTAATCGCATATCTGGCGCTGAGAAGGAGAAAGGAATAAAAAGAGAGGGACACATAACACTGTGAGAACAAGTATTATGCGTGTGCAAGAAGCAAGAATGGGATTGAAGGAAAAGCTGAAGAGGGAGAAACTTTTTATCCTTTCCCTCTTTTTAGGTTTTTTTCTTGTTGTTTTTGTGGCTATTACGCTTGGAAACCTGTTTTACAAGCAAGCGGAAGACTTTTCTGGATTGATTGCTGCTGCAACTGACCCCGTAGTTCTAAAGTCAATAGGGATAAGCATCTCTATGGCACTGGTTTCCACGTTAATCGCCTTCTTTTTTGGTGTCCCTTTAGCGTATTTCCTCGCACGGAAGGATTTCATTGGTAAGAGCATAATAGAAGGTATTGTGGACGTCCCCTTGATGATTCCACACGTTGTGGCTGGGATTGCATTGTACGGGGTGTTCATGCGGTACGGAATGATCGGTGCACCACTTAGAAAATTAGGGATTGTTATTACAGATGCGTATCCCGGAATCGTAATTGCGATGCTGTTCATGAGCCTACCGTATTTAGTAGACACGGCAAGAGAAGGTTTTAAAAAGGTTGATCCACGGTTAGAAAACGTTGCTCGCTCATTGGGCGCATCGCATTGGAGAACGTTCCGAGAAATAACGTTCCCGCTGGCTTTCCCTTCCATATTGAGCGGTGCGATTCTGAGCTGGGGGCGTGCAATAAGCGAGTTCTCGGCTGTTCTGATCCTTGCGTACCATCCGATATCCGCACCAATTTTAATCTACGAGAAGTTCACCTCGTTTGGATTAGCGGCGTCAAGACCGATTTCGGTTTTGCTGATCTCGATTTGTTTGGTTATTTTTATAATGTTGAGGGTGCTCCAGCGGAGAAGTAAATAAATGATAGAAGTAAGGGACTTATACAAGGATTGGAAAGAGTTCGCTCTTAAAGATATAAACTTAGCGATTGAAAGAGGAGAATATTTCGTTATTCTGGGCCCCACGGGTGCTGGGAAGACGTTACTCCTTGAGACAATTGCGGGTTTTTACATTCCTGACAGAGGAGAAGTCTGGATAGAAGGGGATGATGTAACGATTCTCCCCCCGGAGAGGAGGCGGGTTGGATTTATTTATCAGGATTATTCCCTTTTCCCTCATTTGAACGTTGAGCAGAATATAAAATTTGGTCTTAAGTTGAAGAAGTCTTCAACACCGGATACAAATAGGAAGAGCGTGAAGGAAATAATGGACTGGTTGAGTATATCTCACCTTGCAAATCGTTACCCTGCTACGCTCAGTGGTGGAGAGCAGCAAAAAGTTGCAATTGCTCGCGCGGTTGCCATTGAACCTTCAATATTGCTTTTGGACGAGCCTTTATCTGCTTTAGACCTCAGAACGAAAGATTATCTGAGAGAAGAACTGAAGCGTGTAAAAGAAGAGTTCGGAATCACCATGGTTCATGTAACACATGACCAAACAGAAGCATTGGTTCTCGCTGATAGAATAGCCGTGATGATGAAAGGGCGAATAATGCAAGTAGGGACTCCACACGAGATTTTTAATAAGCCGCTGAACGAGGAGTTAGCTGATTTTGTTGGCATCGAGAATGTATTACGTGGTGTAGTTCGAAATAATGTGAAAGGCATTGCCGAGATAGAAGTTGATACGGGGGGTACTATATTCGCCGTTTCTGAGTACCCTGCTGAAGCGGTAAAAGTATTAATAAGGCCGGAAGACATAATTTTGTCTGAAAGTAGAGGCGTTAGCAGTGCCAGAAACGTTATGATAGGGAGAATAACAGAGCTGCAGGATATTGGGCCATTAACACGTGTAAAAATGGATATCGGGCGTAGCGAACTTGTAGCCCTTATTACAAAACAGTCACGTGAAAGTCTCAGACTGCGAAAAGGGGATGAAGTCTGTGCAACCTTTAAAGCGACTTCAGTGCATGTGGTGAGGTGATGACAAGCTTATTCTGACCGCGTTTCCTCCCGTAATGCACCGCCCACAATCTCGGTAAGCAAACTGGAGAACTCTTTAAAACTCTTCCCTACTTCAATCTTCTCCTCTGGTGTGAGTTCCAACGGGGATTGCTCCTCTATCAGTTTCCATTTCGTCATAATGTCCGTTACTTTACCCATTAATTCCTGATTGCCCTCCATTATCTGGAACAAGTCGCGATTCTCCGGTTTGAAGAGTTTTTTCATGAGTTTATCTAAACCGATCAGCTCTTTCTCCAGTGTCGCAAGCGTCCCCATCATTATGAGCATATCCCCAAAGTTCTCCAACCCGGTCGCTAACTCCTTCAATTCTTCGTTCGAAAGTTTCTGATTCTTCATTTCAGTATCTGTCATTGTTCGTCATCCCGTGCCTTCATCTAAGGTTTTAAGGACTTGTGTCTGAACTTCACTCTGAAACTTTCCTTCGCAACTCGGTCACCAACTCCGCTCTTACCTGAGCATTTCTGTCGCCACCGCAGACCATGCCCCTCACACCGAGTATATCTGGGTTTATCTCCTTTATCACCGGGAGATCATCAAATGTGAGTGCGCCTGCGAGTGCGGTATCCAATCCAAGCGCCTTTGATTCCGAAACAAATGTCTTAAGCTCCTCTTCGCTGAGGAACTCCAAGGTTGACCGCCCATCTTTTATGCCTGTGTCCACCATTGCCACATCTATATCCACTTCCGTCCCAATCTCTGCGATTTCAAACGGCGAAATCGAATTTATTCGTTTATAATCAGAATAGAAAGCAGAAACAACTTTCTTTGTGGGGTCGAAGCCTTTCACTGCTTTAACCACGCCGGTAAGCAAATCTATCGCCTCTTGTCTTGTTTTTATCTTGAGCAACCCGATTTTTATGTAATCTGCACCGGCTGAAGCAGCACCTAACGCGGCTAATGACGCAGTTCCGGGCTTATAATCAAAATCTCCGATTGCCGCGCTCATTTCCATGCCATTTCCTCGCTCCTTCTCCACCAATTCTTTTATTGCCCTTATGACCCACGGGAAATTAGCGCCTAAAGAGCCCTCTTTCGGATTCTTCACGTCTACAATATCAGCATTTCCACGAATTACCGCCTTCGCTTCCTCCACATCCTTCGGGCTTACCAACAATTTCATTTTTCTCCGGCCTCCTCTTTATGTTTAATCTCTCTTTAATATCTTAACCCCTTTATCATTTCCTACATGTACCTCAGTAGCATTTGTAAATATCCCATGCTCGACAGAGCCGACTACAGAAGAAAGTGCAACGCTCATCTCACCAGGATTACTTATAACGCCAAAATCCGCATCTATTATTAGATTGCCATGCTCCGTTACAAAATAGCCACCCCTGCTTCTATCAGTCCTTAAAACATGCGTGCCACCAAGCTCTTCCAACTGTTTCTCTACTACTTTCACAGCGTAGGGCAGAACTTCTAAAGGCACCGGTTTATTGAGCTGCTCTACCACCTTCTCTTCTTCAACACAGATAACCAGTTTTTTCGCTGCATACGACACTATTTTCTCCCTTGTATGCGCACCACCGCCGCCTTTAATCAAATTGAGTTGAGAATCAACCTGATCTGCACCATCTATACAGATATCCAAAGAGGAATGCTCGGATAGCGTGGTAAGTGTAATACCATAATCTATTGCTATCATTTCTGTTCTAAGCGAGGTGGGAACGCCCAAAATCTCAAGCTCCTCATCCTTTATCCTCCTGCCTATCCTTCTTATCGCAAGTTCTGCCGTAGACCCCGTGCCAAGACCGACCACCATGCCGTCTTTAATTAAAGAAGCTGCAGATTCTGCTGCCTTTTCCTTTTTCCTCACCTTTTTATCCTCGCTCATGCTTCTAAGGTGAAGCTTTTTTATTTTTAAATAAGAACTTTTCGCTTTTTCCGGTAGTTCTTTCCCCGTTGAAAGAAAGATATTAAGGATGGGAGGTCTAATGATATAACAGTAATGCGGGGAAGTAGCGTGGAATGGACAGAGAAATACCGCCCAAAAAAGTTGAGAGAGGTTGTTGGTAACGAAAAAGCAATAGAAGAGTTGACCAAGTGGGCTGAGGACGTTTTAAAAGCGAAGTCGAAGAAAGCTGCTATTCTGCACGGACCTGCAGGCTGTGGCAAGACGTCAGCAGCGTATGCACTTGCTGCTGAGAAAGGGTGGGAGGTTATAGAGTTAAACGCATCGGACCAGAGAAGTGCGGGCGTGATAAAAAGCATAGTTGGACCTGCTTCAACAAGCACTACTTTCAGTCAGACGACGAGATTGATCATTCTGGACGAGGCTGACAACCTTCATGGCACAGAAGACCGAGGTGGAACAAAGGCGATAACCGAGATAGTGAAGAGAAGCACACAACCAATAATCCTCACAGCGAACGATAAATACAAAATGGGGCAAGGTTTACAGAGATATTGTAAGGTTATTACGTTCGAGCAGATAAAGGCAGGAACGGTTTTCCGTGTGCTGAGAAGGATAAGCGATGATGCCGAGATCAAGATAGATGATAGTGCGCTGATTAGTCTGGCTAAAAATGCGCATGGTGATTTGCGGTCTGCGATAAACGACTTGCAGGCTATTTCAGTGTCAGAATCGAAATTGGAGAGTATCCGTGAAGAAGACATAGCGACAGGATGGAGAGACGTTGAGGGGGATATTTTCGGCGTTTTGAGTGTAATTTTTGGTGCAGAGGGATACGACATACAAAGCGCGCTTTCCGCTCTTTACAGTCTTGATAAGACACCTGAGGAGAGCATCCAATGGATCTACAAGAATTTTTCGTACGAGTATGATGACGAAAGCTTTTTGCACGGGCTGCATTACCTGAGCAGGTCGGATATGTTCTTAGGGCGGGTGAGACGGCGGGAGAATTACAAGTTCTGGCGTTATGCATCAAGTTTGATGGCGTGCGGCGTGCTTTCGGCAAAAGAGATGCAGGAAGGAAAAAGAGAAGGATGGGAACGACGCAAGCAGCGATATTTCCGTTCGCCGTGGCAGCGCGTTCGACTGCAAGAAGGAGAAGATAGGAAATCAGGACCGATGCAGGAAGAACTCGCGAAGAAGATAGCGGACTATAGCAAAGTGCCTCGGAGCTATGCGCTATTTTTCGTCGTTCCGTTTTTACCGATATTTTTTGAGGATGAACGAAAAGCTGCGGAGATAACTGCATCACTGCGACTGGATGTGCCTCAAATAGCGTTTCTACTGGGTGATACTGATAAAGAAAAAGCGAAGCAGATATACCAGGATGCGTTTGCGGTATCTCCGAAAAGAGGGAAGGAGCGTGTCTCTGAAAAAGAACGTGTGGTTAAAGCCGAAGTTGGTGAAGAAGAACGAAGGAAAATAGAAAAAGTAGAACCTAAGGAAGAGGAAGGAAAAGAGTCAGAGAATCAAAAGACGCTGACTAATTTCTTTTAGTCCTGATCTTGATTCTCATCTCCTATGCACCTCACCCACCAGCTCCCGGATATTTTTATACTTATTAGTACGAAGATACCCCGTCAAATCCTCTTTCAGCCGAGAGAAGATGTCAACCCCTTCGCTTACCAGTGCGCTACCCACCTGGAACAACCGTGCACCGTTCTTCGCATAGTCTATCACGTCCTGAGCAGTGAATATACCGCCAACTGCGATTACCGGTATCTCCAACTCCTCGTAGAGAGCAAAAACAATCTGCTTACCGCCAACTGTTAAATCCTTACCTGATTTACCGCCGTAGCCCGTGGGATTACCTAAAAGGGGCATATCAAGCGTATTTTCCACGGGTCTGCTTATCACCGTGTTGATGGCGGTAATCGCATCAGCGCCAGCCCGTTGCGCCGTCAGTGCCAATCCTACAGGTGCACCCACATTCGGTGAGATCTTCACGGCAACTGGTTTGGGCTGCACAATCTCTTTTATCGCCTTTATTATCTCGCTCAGCAGTTTGGGGTTGTGCTCAACCGCTGCGAACTCTGTATGAGGGCACGAGGCATCGAATTCAAACATGTCTACGGGATAGTCTTTAGCGATTTTCGCTACTTCGCGGCATTCCTCCACGCTCTTACCAAAGATGCTCAAGGTCAACGGTACACGTGCGTATTTCGCATCCGCTATCTCCTGCTTGAAATTCTGTATCCCTGGATTTGGTAGCCCCATTGCGTTCACGTAACTCCGCGGTGCGATTTCAAGAAACGTAGGATTGGGATACCCTTCGCGCTCATCCAACCCAATTGATTTCGTTACGACTGCGCCCGCACCTGCGACTGCATATCGGTACAATAACTTACCGGAAACGCCAAAGCCCGCGGCGTTCATAAACGGATTGGGAAACGCAATCCCACAAACTTCTGTTTTTAATAAAGGTTCGTATTCGGGCGTGAACTGAGAAGGCGGAATTGATAAGAGTTCAACTTCTTTTCCTGCTACGGAAGGAGTAATAAGGATTCGTTTACCACTCTTCTCTCGCTTCCATCGCCCGAATTCCGTGCTTGCAAGCTCTTCGGCATTGAATACCGGGCCGTCTTTACACACTCGATACCCACCAAGGTCACAAGCGCCGCACGCGCCACAACTACATTTTATTATTCGTTCTACCGATAATTGCGTAGGGATTTCCTCACGTTTCGTAATTTCGCACACGCGTTTCATCATCAGCTCTGGTCCGCAGGTCAATACCTGCTCGAATTCCTCACCTGACGCCACCAGTTCTTCAAATAACTCTGTGACAAACCCTTTATAACCTTCTGAACCATCTTCAGTTGCTACTTTAACATCGCAACCTAAATCTCGGAATTCGTTCACGTACAGAAGCTCTGCACTACTTTTTGCGCCTTCTAAGACGACAATGTGCTTATCTGATTCTTTAGCTCTGCCCGCGGAAAACCGCAACGGCGCCGCGCCGTACCCACCAGCAGCCATGCAAATCCTGTCGCCTTTTATTGAGAAGCTCGAACCGCAAGGGCCTCTTAAACCTACAAAAGCCCCCACCTCTTTTTGATGTAGGCTATGAGAGCAGTCGCCGACGTCCGCAATTGCAAGTTCCAGATCCCCGTCCGGTGATGCGTGAGCTATTGAAATCGGTATCTCGTCTATACCGGGTTCCCAAACCATCACGAATTGCCCCGGCTTGCTTTCGTTTGCGATCTCCGGCGCGTTAAAGATGAATGTCTTTACGGTGTCGCTTTCTTTTATTATCGCTCCTATTTTATGCAGTGTTGGGATGTTTGGGGGCATTTTATCTGAGTTTTATATTTTTTGCAGTATTCCGGCATTCTCTTCCTTGGTTTTGTTTGGATATTTCCTATAGAGAACTATGTTGAAAAGCTATTTAATCTTTTCCCTCTCTCACCCTATTATTCCCTTACGGACTGACTATGACCGAAGCACTAAGACAATTTCTCGAAACATACTACATCCATCCTATAACCCATGACACTGGCTACAATCTGGTAAATACGATAACCTGGGCGTTATTACTGGTAGCATGCCTCTTTTTGACATTGAAAATACTGAAGAAGCTCGACGTAAAGATAGACCACCGTTTTATCGCTGCTGTATCACCGTACATAATTGTTGGCGCGAGTCTACGGGTAATGGAAGACGCAGAATTATTTTCGCCTCCGCTGAGCTACCTGCTGATTACACCGTTAATCTTCTTTCTTATGTTCTTTTGCTGCATTTCGCTGCTCTTACTATCGGTGAAATTATCCCGGTTAAACAGGATAAAGGATTATGATTACACGCTGGCTTTTAGTCTGATCGGAGTGCTGTGGTTCTTTGCAAATCTTACAATCCTGGTGGGAATGGGGGAAATAGTTTCCGGTTGGGTTCTTCTTGCCGTCATCGGTATTTCAGGGATACTCGTAAGCGTAATATACGTAATTGCTGCGAATTTCGGTGTTCGGTTTCTCACCGAAAAGGTGAATGTTGCTGTGTTATCCGCCCATCTGCTCGATGCCTCTTCCTCTTATATCGGGATTGATATGCTTGGTTACACCGGGAAACATGTAGTAGAAGGGCTTATCGTTAAGTATACGGGCACAGCAGCCGGAATGTTTCCCCTTAAGCTCGGATTTCTCGTCCCGATATTGTACGTGCTGAATACGCAATTTACCGGGGATGAGGAAATAGAGTTGAAAAATCTCGTTTTGTTAGCGCTTATCGTTATTGGTCTTGCACCTGCCGTGCGCAACACCCTCAGGATGATGCTGGGTGTTTAAATGTATGCCTTCAATGACATTCTTGAGCTAATTTTACAAACTCCTCTGGACTTAACTCCTCCGGTCTCTTCTCCAACACTGCAAGTCCTAAGCTTCCCGAAAAACGCGATTTGAATATACTACTCATCTTCTTTCTCCTCTGATCAAACGCTGTAGTGACGAACACAAAAAACTTGTTTTTATCCTCTATTAATCCGCGATTGTTCTCTTTCTCCTTCAATCGCACTATCGCTGTTTTAACCGGCGGTGGAGGATAAAAAGCATCTCGGTGAACAATTTCAAGAATTTCAATCTCTGCCAGCGCCTGCGAGATAACGGATAACCGCCCGTACAGTTTCGATCTCGGCTTTGCAGTCATTTTCTGTGCAAACTCTCTCTGATATAACAGCACCGCAAGTCCAAAGCCTTCGTTATGAAGCAGCAATTTATACGTGATTGCCGAGGATATCGAAAAAGGTATGCTCGCAACGATTTTATCAAATTCCGGTAACTCTATTTTCATAATGTCCCCCACTATTACCTCCGTTATGCTTTTTTTATTCCCATATCGTTCCCTTAATAACTCACACAGTTCCTTGTCCTTCTCCACCGCATACACCTTCCTCGCTTTTCGCTCCAGTTTCTCGGTAACGCTTCCCACGCCCGCGCCGATCTCCAGCACCACATCACCACGCTCTACACCTGCATACTCCACCATTCTCGATGGTACGCGGTCATCAATCAGAAAATACTGCCCTAAACTCCTCGTAGCTCTTATGCCTCGCTCAATAAGGATATTTTTAACATCCATTTTTCAGGCCACCTAAATTTTCAGCCCACGATCGGGTTTCCACACTAACTCCCTCTCTCTCGTTCTCAAACCGCTATAATCACCTTCCAAACACCGCTTCACAAGATATATCAGGTCGTCCGTTCTCGACTGAAGATATAACCTTGCATCCTCATAAATTCTTTCTTCACTGGTAGCTATCGCGCCCGCATATTCGTCCAGTATTTTCCTGTACGTACTCAAGAATCCACTTTTGAAGTCCACGTCTCTCTTGGTCATTCGTTTTATCCCTTCAACAACTTCTGGATGTGGAGGTAAAAACAGCGGCACACCTAACAATACATACCAGTCAGGATCGTGCTCATAATACGCCTTCAAGAAAGCATTGAGCGCTAATCGTTGCATTCTCCTTGCGACCAGCTCTTCTTTCTCCTTGACATAAATCGGTGCCGTGAGTTCCAATGGTAGTTTCTTTATTTTTATCCTCGCTGAGGGGCTTTCCTCTTCTATCAGCCTCTCTGTTTTGTCCACGAGCTCCGAGAATAACGCTGAATAATCCGTTTTGTGAATATGCGAATGCGTATCCTCATGTACCTGCCTGGTGAGCATAAACCTCAAAACGGTGAAGTCATACGCACGATACGCTCGTTTTAGTAGCCCCACCCTTGTCTTTGCCATCTCATAATTCTCAATCAAGATGTGGGCCGTATCTGACTTTATCTCGAACTCTGAGAAGTACTGATTCGTTAAATGCCGTTCAATAGTTGTCCGTCCAGCATGGATGGCTTCATGCAATCGTTCACCTATCCGAGTCGTCGCGCCTTGCAACCCAATCGCGTCTTCAAACTCTGGAATGAAAGTTTCAATCTCCTTTAACAATGATAAAAAGGATTCTACAGATATGCCATTCTCCAGATTAATAGAGTGGAAAGGCTCTTCACCTGCTTTTTCAATCGTTAACTCCGACGATTCGGTCAATTTTAATTTCATCGTGATTACTTTAAGATATGTAAAGATTTTGGATTTTAAGATTTTATGTAAAATCTAATAGTTTGCACCCTCTTAAAATTTTCTATTTCATTTAATTTGATGAGTTACAGTTTAAAGTGGGACTGAAGAGTTGTGAATAAGATGAAAAGAGATCACCATGTCTTTGAGACTTTGGGAAAAGCGAGAGTTGTGGTAGAAGAGGGTAAGGTCGTTGATGTAGGGAAACCTCTACTCACGTATTGCCGATTGTGGGAAAAGATACGCGGGATAACGGAACTGAACGAGCAAGAAATAAAAGATAATATTGAATTCAGGATACGCGATTTTGGGATGTGCACCGGGGATAGAGTAGTAGAGATGGACGCTTTCGTTGGTTTTGGTGCTTCGGAGACATTTATGACTGCGCTTCGTCGCGGTTTGCTCGACAGCACCGTAACGGTTTGTGAAGGTGCAGGCACGGTAATCACTGCCAATCCCGCACTTGTGCAGGGAATAGGCGCACGGTTAAGTGGTGTAATTGAGACCACGCCGATTGAAGGGATAATAAAGAAGCTAAAGGATAAAGGTGGGGAAACTCTTGATCCGCCAAGGATAGACCAGCCGGATGGGTTGCAGATGGCACTTGAACTCGGATACGAAAGAGTAGGTGTTACAGTATCCACAGTGGAAGATGCTGAAAAATGTAGAGTTATCAACAAGCATGTAGTGATATTCGGTGTGCATCTCACGGGCATCTCCAGAAAGGATGCAGAGGCGTTCTGCGAGATCGCTGACCTTATTACTGCTTGCGCATCACCGCACATAAGAGAACTGGCAAAAGAAAAAGCCCTTTTACAGGCGGGCACCGCAATCCCGATATTCGCACTCACGTCCATAGGCAAGGAACTGCTTTTAGAACGTGCCAAAGAAGTCGAAGATACTTTGTTGTTGAATACCATGAGGTTGCCAGTGCTTCCCGAGGATAGACAACCTAAGCCTCTGGTGTGATCTCTAAACTCTAAATCCGAAATCCTAACCACCCATTATTTTTTCTTTTAGCACAGGTTTTCTTTTTTCTAAAAAGAAAAAGTGTTGCTTAGGATTTGGGATTTTTCTACTCGTTATTCAGCGTATATACTCAGTCAGATCCACCACACCAGCATCTTTGAACCCTCGCCTCCGATGTAAACAGGACGCACAAATCCCACAATGCTTCTCTTCACCCAGATAGCATGAATAAGTCAAGAGTAAAGGTGCTTTGACTTCCATCCCTTTCTTTATTATTTCCGGTTTCAACAAATGCACTAACGGTGCTTTTACGGAAGGTACGCGAGAAAAAGATGCTACTGCTTTCTCTAATACCGTATTATACCGCTTAACGAATTCCGCCTCATTGTCCGGATACGACCGTGCCTCTTCTGCATTGAAGCCCACGAAAAGAGCATCTGCGCCGATAACCTCCGCATAAGCGCTCGCATGCGCTAAAAGGATTAAATTTCGACAGGGCACCCAGGTAGGCGGCGTCTCTTTATCTGAATCTAAATGCACTTCTTCGCCCACTGGAACCGTTCTTTTGGCGTCCGTTAGAGCAGACCCGCCAAGCTCCTTCAAAAACGGTATTTCCACAAACTTCAATTCCTTTGCACCTAAGTACCGCGCTATTATCTCTACTGTTTCTTTTTCACACGCCTCTGCTCTTTGCCCGTAGGATGCATGGAAAAAATACAAATTGTATCCTTCCTGTGATGCAATGGTTGCCGCAACCGTGGAATCTATTCCACCTGAGCAGACACAAACTGCTATTTTCGTCCTTGCCATATCATTTAGATTCTATTGGAGAGCGATACTAAAAAGGTGTTAAGGTATACTATACCCGGACACCCCACCATTTCCGGTGGAAATATCGACTTCCGTTTATTCTCTTTTGGTTTTATGCCGTCTTTGAACTTTTATGCTCCAGCAGTTCTTAGAGTTGACTCAAATTAACATCACATTCCAACAAATAATCTTTTAGGCGTAACTCTCTGTAAGTATAGTAGGAAGCTAACAACAGACAATGACAAAGATCCAAATACCCTACGGCACCAAGCAGATAGACTTGGAGATAGAAGAAGCTGAGCTATTAGACGTTGAGGAGGGAGATAGCAGAAGAACCGCCACTACCGATAACGTGGATGTGATAAAAGACGCTCTCCGCAAGCCATTAAGCACAAAACGGTTACGGGAGATCATGGCTACAAAAAACCCGAAGACCATAGTAATCGTTGTTGACGACCACACAAGAGACACCCCAACGGAGATGATGCTTGATGCCTTAACAGAAGAGATTGGTGAAGCTCATAAAGACAATATAACTCTACTGGTTGCCTGTGGCACCCACTCACCTCCAACGGAAGAAGATTTAAAAAGGATTCTTGGTAAATACTTCAATCAATATACCATTAAAATACATGATTGTGATGCGGAAGATCTGGTACATGTGGGCACGACCAGTCGAGGGACTCCAGTAAGTCTGAATAGGAACTACGTTGAAGCTGACATGAAGATCTTAACGGGCGATATAACTTTACATTATTATGCCGGGTTCGGCGGCGGAAGAAAGAGTATTCTCCCGGGTATATCAGCGCGGGAGGCGATAAAAAAGAACCATGCACTTTTGGTGGACGAGCATGCTCGGACGGCAAACTTAGAGCGTAACCCGGTGCATCTGGATATGTCGGAGGCAGCAGCTTTTGCACCACCGGAGTTCGTACTGAATATCATCGCTTCTGGTAACGGTAATGTTGTAGATGCATATGCAGGAGACCTGCACGAAGTGTTGCATAAAGGTGTTGAGGTTGCTAAAGACCTGTTCTGCCGTGAAACTCACGAGTTATTCGACATCTTGGTGGTAAGTGCTGGTGGATTCCCAAAGGATAGGGATCTGTATCAGGCGACTAAGGCGATAGAGAACTGCTACCGAGCTGTAGTACCAGGTGGAAAGCTGATTTTGGTTGCGGAATGCCGCGATGGTATAGGTGACCCGTATTTTGAGAGCTGGATGAACGATTCTGCAACCTATGAAGAAGCGGAAGAGGCGATTAAAACAAATTTTGTGCTCGGTGGGCATAAAGCATATTATATGAGGAAAGTAATGAAACATTTAGGATTGTCTATCGTTTCTGAGCTTGATGCGCACCTTCTGAGAAGATGGCAGATAAAAACCTACATGTCAGTAGGCGAAGCACTTGCAGGTGTAAAAAAAGATAAGGTTAAAATAGGTATAGTTAGAAAAGGCTTGGATGCCTTAATAATGCGGCGATAAATTTATAGATAGAAGAAGGAGTAAGGATAAGAGGCAATGGTAAATCTTGCAAAACAGAAGAGGATTGCAGCACAAGTGTTGAAGAGCGGTGAGGGGAGAGTATGGATAGATCCCGAAGCTGCTGAAGACGTAGCAGGAGCTATAACGAGAGAAGACATCCGTGGTTTGATAGAAGAAGGAGTCATAGTAGAAAAGCAGAAAAAAGGCGTAAGCAGAGGGAGAGCAAGAGTAAGTGCGGGACAAAAAGCTTTAGGTCGTAGAAAAGGGCCAGGGTCCAGGAAAGGCGCTAAAGGTGCAAGAGCAAGTAGGAAAAAAAAGTGGATAACTAAGATTCGCGCGTTACGTAAGAGATTAAAGGAACTCCGTGATAACGAGTTCGTAGATAAAACCGCCTATAGAAAGTTATATAACAAAGCGAATGGTGGAGATTTTAGGTCGGTGGCACATTTAAATGATTATATAACTACAAATGAACTGCTAACAAGGGAGGAGGCTAAATAGATGGGAAGAGCAAGAGGTCCAACCTATCGCGTCCCTTTTAGAAGAAGACGAGAAGGTAAGACTGATTACCGTAGAAGACTGAAACTGTTGTTAAGCAAAAAACATCGTGTTGTTGTGAGAAAAAGCAACAAGTACATCAGGATGCAACTGATCGCTAATGATAAAATCGGCGATAAAACTCTTATTACTGTTATGTCATCCGAACTTACAAAATATGGGTATGACGGTGGGAAATGTAACACTCCTGCAGCTTATCTTACAGGTTTGTTATTTGGTAAAAGAGCAAAAGAAGCAGGTTTTAATGATATTATCCTTGACATAGGCCTGCATACATCGGTTCATGGATCTAACGTATATGCCGCATTAAAAGGTGCTCTTGATAGTGGGTTGACGATCCCACACGACCCTGCGGTTTTTCCGGCCGACGATCGTATCAGCGGGAACCACATTGCTACTTACTTACAAAAACCATCTATTGTCGATATGTTCCAGAGTGTGAGAGATAAGATAATGAGTGAAAAGGAGAGTGCGATAGAGGAGGAGTCAACTACAGAATGACACAAAGAAGGGACAGAAGAGAGAGTGAGAGGGAGAGAGATTTAGAGGCTTGGGAGCCTGTAACACGGTTAGGGATGCTGGTGAAAAGCGGAGAAATAAAGACGTTTGAAGATGCTCTTCGCTCTAACTATCCTTTAAAGGAGTATCAAGTTGTGGAAGCTCTTCTTCCGGAACTCAGCGAGGAGGTTTTGGATATTAACCTTGTCCAGAGAATGACCGATTCGGGAAGGCGGGTGAAGTTCAGAGTGTGCGTTATTGTGGGAAATCGAGATGGTTATATTGGTATAGGATTGGGTAAGGACGCTCTTGTGCGTAGCGGTATCGAGAAGGCGGTACGCACCGCGAAAATGAACATGACGCATATCAATCGTGGATGTGGTTCTTGGGAGTGCAACTGTGGGGGGACACATTCGATCCCTTTTAAGGTTGTAGGAAAAGCCGGAAGTGTGGAGATAACATTAAAACCTGCACCTAAGGGTATTGGACTGGCTACAGGTAATACCCCCAAGCGGGTATTAGATTTTTCCGGTGTTAAAGATGTATGGGCCCAGACAAAAGGACAAACCAGAACTACATTTAACCAAGCGTTCGCAACATTCGATGCTTTACGCAAAATAGCTTTAGTGAAAACTTTGGAGTGATGCAGAAAAAATGTATGTAATTATAAGGCTTAGGGGAAGTGTAAATATAAGGCCGGAGATAAAGCATACGTTAGAGCTCCTCAGGTTACATAGAGTAAACCATTGTGTAGTCGTGGAAGAGAATAATTATAACAAGGGAATGATAATTAAGGCGAAGGATTACGTGGCCTGGGGAGAAATATCTGAGGACGATCTTGAGAGTTTATTTAAAAATCGAGGTAGATTAGAAGGGGGTGATATAGTAACCGAAGAGTTTTTACACGAAAAAACCTCTTTCACATCATTAAAAGATCTTGCTCATACTTTGTTAGAGGGTGAAGTGAAGATGAAAGATTTGATGGTTTATAAAATCAAACCGGTATTCAGACTTCACCCACCGAGAAAAGGCCACAAAGGTATTAAACGTAGCGTTAAAGAAGGCGGAGAACTCGGTTATCATGGCGATAAAATAAATGAGTTATTGCATAAGATGCGTTGAAGAAGAGAAGAGTAAAAAACCAATTAACTATCTACTTTCAACAACTACTTTTTTTATACTGCTTCAAATCGTAAAAAGAGATGAATACAAAGACACACCTGTGGAAAAACTGGAAACATATCACAAAACTGGATCCTGATAAATCTCTCTCGCCTGATGATTTGGAAACCATCGTGGGAAGTGGAACAGACGCCATTATGATTTCAGGGACGCAAAATATCACCAATACAAATGTAGGTCAGCTCATATCACATCTGAAGGTTTATGATATACCAAAAATTTTGGAGCCTGCAACTCCTGATGCTGTTTTGGGTGGAGACCTCGTAGACGGTATTTTCGTGCCCTTAGTCCTCAATGCTGGTGATTTGAAGTGGATTGTAGGTAAGCATAAGGACTGGATACAGAATCATAAAATAAAGTGGGAAAAAGTTATACCTGAAGCGTATATCGTTATGAATCCCGAATCTGCTGTAGCCAAACTGACAGAATCGAAGACGGACTTAACCTCAGATGAGGTCATCGCTTACGCACAATATGCAGAGAAATATCTTCGGCTTCCTATCGTTTATATGGAATACAGCGGAACCTACGGAGACCCAATCCTGATAAAGAGACTAAGAGAATCGTTAAACGAGGCATCGTTGTTTTATGGAGGAGGAATTGATTCTCAGGTGACCGCAGCCGAGATGCTGAGATATGCTGATGTTATTGTAGTTGGAAACGTGGTGTACACAGACATAGATAAGTTTATTGAGACCATTCCTTGAATGTTTTAGGAGTTACCATCTCCAGTGGAAATGTGGGGGTGTCCGGGTTAATAAACACTCCCTGTTACAGCTTCCGTGCGAATCTTTAGCAAATAGCCCTTAAACAAAGATTTTTTCAAATCACAAATTTCTGATAGTTTCTTCTTACCAACTTCAACCTCTTTTACCATCCCCACATCTTCTTCCTTTATGTTTATCCGTAAACCATCCAATTGGATAATAATCGGTAACTCATCCCCCGCTTCGGATGGTATAACCATCTCTATCATATCTTTTACAAACAAAGGAGAAGCAGCTAACGGGTCTTCCTCTATCTCTCGCCTCCTATCATCTACGATCGTCCTCAATTCCGCGGTCATATCATCTAAAATATCTATTTCACCTTTTCTCCTCATTCTATCCGTCTTCCTTCCTATACCTCCTACGTAATGTTCCACCGCGAGGTCAGGTGGCCCCCCAACTACCATATAAGGCACATCAAGCATAGCACATAACTGCACCTTCTCCTCTATACACTCCTTAAAACATCCAAATACAAATACCGCGGCATCAAATTCCTCTATTATCTTCTTCTCTTGTGCGGTCATCTGTGCTATCCTCTGCCCCACACCCCTAGCCAGACCCAGCATATTGGTAATCGCACCTTTCCTCCTGAAAAATTCCGCTATATCACAAACGGGATCAACCGCGTGGTGTTTGCCAAGAGAAGGGACTATTATTACAATCTCCGCACCGGCTAATGGCAGCTCTTTGAACTTCCCACCCAGATCTTTTATTTTATCCCTGATTACCCGCTCTTCCTCCTCAGGGAATGCTAAATGCAGCATTGTCTCCGTCTGCATAACTGATTCTTGCAATATAAACCCGCCTATATCCTCTATCAGCTCTTTCAACTCGTTAAACTTGTACACACCACCCTCAAACATCATTATTTTATACATACGCACTCACCAGCTCTTCCGCTTTTTTCTTCCATTCTTCCACTATTGGATTTTCAGAGGAAATAATAGTCAATCTACCCGTAGAAGGGATTGTAGACCGGACTCTTGCACCTTCTGGGAATATCCTGTCTATACCATCCAAGATTCTCGCTACTAAATCCTCTCGGGGGTCATAGACAACCCACTCCTTGAGTTCGTCTACTTCCTTCTCCTCTAATTTAAATTCTATCTCCAATCTGCTTATTTGCTGAACCCGCTCTCCATACTTATCCCAGAGCAGAGCAAGCAATTTAGGTGCATATGTCTCATTCGTTATCCTTAATTTCTCTCCTTCTCGGTGCGTTATGTCCCCTACCTTTATCGGACTTGCCACCCGTCCTATCTTAACTGAGATAATAAAAACGTGTTCCTTCGGGTTGCAATACATGTAAACGAGGTCTAAACTGCTTCTCACTCCTATATCCCTAAACGTATTCATACATATCTTCTCGTAAGATGCATTTGCAAATTCATCCCCCCCCTCAACTTTTACCTCCATCTCAACACTCCTAACTTATACTATACTATTCCGTCATCCACTAATTTAGGAAAAACACCGGCAAATTTATATATATTTCGATTGTTATGTTATTTTTTCTGCGCTTTTACCCGCGGGCCATACAAACATCCGTGACCTTGAATACCACCTAGTGGGTTCCCTACTGTTCCAAACTGGTGCATGCACTTCCCAAGGACGGCCGCACCCCGTGCCAGCGCATCGTCTGCAAATATCACCTCCTTATCCATATTTCTACCAAATAATGTGCTTAGCTTCTCCAACAAAAGTTCGGGCTTTTTACCCGTTATTCCCGCCCTTCCGGTTATCCCTATCTTCGTGTTATGCAGTAGTAACCCTTCCTCTTTCGCTATCCCCACCAAATCTTCCACTACACACGCCGATAACTCATCTATTACCGGGATGATATACTGCTTCCCTTCCTCTTTCACGAGCTTTGTACCGATCTCCGCTATTTCAGGTAGATTTGAGAGGTTCTCTCCTGCATCGACTCCGATGAGCACCACGCCATTTCTCTCTGCTGCGTCTACATTCACCGGAATCCCCCCCATTCTCGTGCTGCCATTTTTTACTTTCTCTATGCAGACCAGCCTTAAAATATCTTCTACGTACCCTTTTACTACTTCCTTCCTTATTCTCTTCCCCCGGATACTCGCTTTTGCTAAATCGAGCACCGAAGGGAAATTAACGTTCACCACCTTTGATACCACCGCATCAGGTATCGCACCGGCTAAGCCGCAAAAGCTCCCTATAACGCGTGCGTATGGCAAACCATCCTCGGTTATTCTACCTGCGAGGGTAGTGCCGAAATCTAAAGATAGAACTGGGCTACGATAATCAACATCCAACCATTTAGCCGCTTCCTTAAGTCCCGCAGTTACAAGCTCACCTTCCATCTCATTTCCCACTATTGACTCCCCCCCCGGTGGGAGGTCCCCGGTCACAGCGCCGTCGAAATAAGTCTTCTCCATCCGAGAAAACGCCCTCAAATCAGGGGGGATGTTCTCTATCGTCATAGGTGAAATCATCTTCCGTGGCGGCACACCAGCAAGCATGCACCCCTTTGCTAAGGCTTTTATTACCCCCGCTACCTCATCTATTCTGTAGAAACACGCGGTGACACCGGTTGAGCGCACTACGAAATGCAAATCAGCGATGGTTATTCCCGCTGACCGTGTACATTCCTGCAACGTCGCTTTCACCAGTTCCGCAATAGAATCCTCGGAAAGGTCAACCATACTTATCGTATGGCAGAAGGCCTCGCGAGGAGATATAGCCTCACGGGTCATTTTTACCGCCTTGTCAAGGATATAGGTCTGTCCACTTTTCAGATCTGTCGCGGTTAAGATAGCTTTAGTGGTGCTGTTCCCAAGTTCCACACTTGCCACGATAAAAATAGGTCGTAGTGAGAGATCCCCTCGGGAAAGCCGTAATCTGAAATATAAGTCTGAGTAACTGATCCTTTCCGTTTCCAATAATTTTGGCTGGTGCCTCCTCTCAAATAGCCCCATATTACTCCTTTGTGCTCGCAGTGCACATGCTTAAGGTATAAACACAACGTCGTTTAAAAACATTTACGTTTTTTGGTGAACAAGCCCGCCCATACATAGATACACGCTCTTACGTCAAAATAGCTGCTATAAACATCAGCACGTTCTCCGCGTTCAGCACACGGCATATGTTAGCCATTTTGGTTATGAATCCAACCCAAAACGGAAGCTATTTAAGTGTAAACTAAGATCTTCTAAACCATTTTTTGTGGTGAAAAAATAGAAAGCTTTATATGGTGACCCCGTCTAATTTTCGTTCATGCCAATAGAAGTAGTATTGCTTTTTGCATGGATGTTAGTGATAGCGTTCTTAGCGTTCATAGCATGTACGTTCGAGGACTTGGAGTCAGATATGGGATCACAGAGCAATCCGAATTCGCAAGTGCAGCTAGCGGCGCAGGTGGGGCAGGTAAATCGGTTCTTTAACAAAGCGATTTCAGGCGAGCCATTATCGAATGCAATGTATTGTGTAACAGCGGGGACGATAGCATGGTTACTATTGCGGCAGTTTGAGCCTTTAGTTCCGGGTGAGGAATGGAAAGCGGCAGTGCTGGCAATACCCATCGGGGTACTCGCGGCAACAATGATCAACATGATATTTTCGGCGACATCGCATTGCGGCAGAACAGCGGCGCAGAAGCGTTTCCAGCAACCAATCTATCTCGATGTGTTATACGGACATCTGGTACCGATTGGAGCGCACGCGTTTATGACGACGTTCTGTATCACCTGCATAGCTTACATACAGAGCAACATAGGGACTCTGTCAGGGAACCCAGCATTGAACCATCCGTTCGCCCTACCCCTACTCGGATTCATCTGGGGGATTACGGTGGGCGCAATAGGATCCTCTACCGGTGATGTCCATTATGGAGCGGAGCGAGAGTTTCAAGACAGACCGTTTGGCGAAGGAAAGCGGGTAGTTTACCACGGTAAGATCACGCGATACGCAGAGTGCGGTGTACGAACACAGAAGGACATTGCAGGTTTCTGTTTGAAATTCGGTGCACCGTGTACGGGAATGACCTTTGGACTAATCATTCTCTTTGAAAGCTGGAGAAGTATGGTGGGGATGCAGCTCGGAGGCTTTTTACCAGCATTACCAGCCTTTACAGCGACCGGTGATATGGCAGCGATATTCGGTATCGTACTGGGGCTCCTTATAGTAGCAGCGTTGATGGTGGGAAACCTGGTGTTCGTGAAATGGGTGAGAAAGAAATACGGGCCTTTTGTAGGAGTGTGATGAGATAAAATGGAACCAGTATTGATGATTTTGATAGTGGGATGTGTGGTGATAGGTGGGTTACTTGCAAGTTTAGGCGCTCATCTATTACCAGTGGGCGGTGCACCAGCGGCAATGGGCACTGCAACAGGAATCGCAACGGGGACAGTCCAGATAATGCTTGGAGCGGTAATGACCGGGTTATTCACAGCGGCATCAGTGGCTACTTTCTCAGACAGTCTCCTTCTCGTATCGTTATCCGGTGCAGTCGGCGCTACGGTGATGATGTGTGTGGTCATGTTCATGGCGAATGTCCTTTATGCCTTTGGCTGTGGTATCGTTCCAGTTTCAGGCAGAGTAGACGTGGACCCGATAACAAAGGAGCCACAAGCTCCGTACAGGACACCGCAAACCGATGGGCACGGCGTGCCAAACGTGGTTTATGTATCCGGCACCATAGGAGGGTTCTTAGCAGGTTTCGCCGGTGCGCTAATGTACTACGCGCTACTGAACTACGCGCACTTTTCAGCAGGCCTGGCAGCGATTGTGGCGTTATCCATCTTCGTAGCCAACGCGATACTTGCAGCGTACAACATACGAGGCACCATAGAGGGATTCCATGACCCGAAGTTCAAGCGACTGCCAAAAGCACTGATCTCATCGTTTGCGGTCTCGCTGCTTTGCGGAATAGTGGTCTTGCTTGCAGCAACGATATTAGGAGGGGCATTGTAAAATGACAGTAACACCAGCAGTAATAGAAGAGGAAGAGCCGACGAAAAAGGGATTGTCGTTCAAATTCCCGCCGGAAGAGACCGAGATGGGGCTTATCGCAGGTATAATTGGCGCGGTGATAGTCATATTTACGGGCTTGCCAGCAGTGATAAAAGGAGTGGGGCTACTTTTAGTCTTACTCTGGGGTATGGATTCAGTGCGAAAGACGTCTAAATATGGATTAGGGACTGGCGTTCCATCCATAGGCGTGCTGGGGACAGGTTATGGTGTTGTAGGAGCGCTGATGGGATTGGCCGTCGCAGAGTATGGTAGAGTGGGCCAGTTGTATCCAGCAGTGTTGGTTGGTGTCATAGTCATGGGCGCCATTGGCCTGGTATCGGGTATATTTGCGAACGGTGAGAAGTTCATAGCGATGAAAATCCCGAGATTAGAGCGGGCGATGATGGAGTTAGGAATGGCAGGGACACTTGCAATCTTGCTCGAATGTTCCATCTTGACCGGCTCGCTGAGCTTCGCCGCAGTGGTAAACAACGTAATGAATACAGGGCTTATTGCACTGCTGTTCATCTTCAATTGTTTTGCGATGCTCCATCCGTACAACGCATGTCTCGGACCAGATGAGCGAAGAGAGAGAACAAGAATGTGTGCGGTAGAGATTTCAGGGTTGATATGCGTCCTGTTGGGATTGGCGATGATCGGACTCGGTACTTCTCCGTATGGAATTTTAGACGGAGTGTCAATGATAGTCTTTGGAGCGATTGTATGGGTAGTGTACTTCAGGATGTTCATCAAGGCCTGCATGGATGAGTGTTATGAAACAGTGGGAACAGGAATAATCAAAACGCTGGAATAAATAATGGAGGAAAAAAGAAAACATGATAGTAATCAATGAGAAGTATGGCGTGGTGTTAGATCCAGACACGCTTACCGTAGGGGTCAGCAGACCGGGGTTCTATAAAGTGAATCTTGGACCAATAGAAGACCAAATAACGGTTCTGGAATCTGCAGTGGATGACCTGCTCAATTGCCTTGATCCAACCAGCGGTTTCAAACTATCGCAGCCAAACAGAGAGGGAGCGTTGAGTAATGCAGGCTTCATGACCTTCTTCATGCTCGGAATTACCTTTGCGGTGTTAGCGGTCGCAATAGTGTTCATAGCCTTAGGAGGCGGTGTGTGAAGATGGCAGAGAAGAAAGAAGTTCCGGATGGATGGCCGCTGGTAACCGGCGACTATGAAGTTGGCGATCCGCAGAGTTGCGTGGCAATATCTTCAAATGGGTCGTACTTCCACATCGAGCACCTGAAAGGTATCGCAATACAAGGACCGGACAAGACAGAGAACATCGGGTTAGAGAAGATAATGACGAACATCATCTCAAACCCGAACATACGATTCATCATTGCAGCCGGTGCGGAAGTTCCAGGGCATATAAGCGGCGGATCATTGATGGCACTGGTGGCGAACGGTGTTGACCCATCGACTCATAAGATAATCGGAACCACGGGAGCAATTCCATTCATCGAGAACTTACCGAGTGAAGCAGTGGAGCGATTTAGACAGCAGGTGGAAGTAATAGACATGATGGGTGCGGAGGACTATGGGCAGATCAATGCAAAGGTCAAAGAGCTTATAGCTCGAGATCCGGGCGCGTATCCTGAAGACCCGATGATTGTGAAAATGGGTGGCGAGGAAGCGGCTGCAGCAGTGTTAGAAATGCCATTGGCCATGCCCGCATCTCCACAGATGTCCACAATCGACCGCGCCACTGCGCAGATAACCTACAAGACAACGATAATGGCAAGGGACCAGAAGTTAACTTCAGGGCTATCGAAAAACGCTCTTTTCGGACTCATGGCGGGGTTGATAAGCGCGTTCATCTTCCTTTTGCCACTCATATTGGGGGTGATATTGTAAAATGGCGCCACAGAAGGTAGTACAACAAACACCGGAAACGGCGGTTTTAACTGCACGAATAGAGGACCTGAGACACTTTATAACAATGATCGGCCGTGATTCACGGTTCGCAGCGGGACTCTGGGCTGGATTCGTAAAAGGTCTGGCAATCGGGATTTTCGTGATTACCCTTTTCGTCGGTCTTAAACTTTTGGTAATGGTGTAGGTAGGAGGATAAGAGGAGAAAAGAAGAATGGGAGAAGAAAAGAAGCCAGAAGAGGAGATGGAAAAGGAAATAGAAGCGGATATTCTGGAGAAACTGGAGGCGGAACTGGAGGAGAAAGCTGTTCCTGTCACAGTAACGCCGCCAGAGCACACGAAACTCCTGGAGCGAATAAATGACATGGATGAACGAGTGGAATTCGTCGCAGGAGAACTCTGGCAACGACAGGGCGAAAAAATAGGTTTCACAATGGGCCTTTTATACGGCGTGATGATAGGAATAGTTACGTATGTGATATTCCTGATGGCATAAAAAGGAGGAAGACGGAAAAAAATGTTTTTGTTTGATAGAGAACAGGATGTATATGATATTGCGGGATTGAAAGTTGGAGGCCAGCCTGGAGAGCACGCAACAGTCCTTTGTGGCACGATATTCTACGCGAAGCATTATCTGGTCGAAGATGCGGAGAAAGGGATATTTGACAAGAAAGCGGCGGAAGACGTGTTGAAGAAGCAAGAGGAATTCTCGGATTTGACTGGAAATCCATGCATCATGCAGATATTTTCGGAATCGCCCGAGGCGATGGAGAAAGAGATCGCGTTCTGCACCGAGGTGAGCGACGTTCCTTTCTTGATCGACTCGACGGTGGCGGATGCAAAGGTTGCAGGGCTCAAGTACGCAGATGAAGTGGGACTGATAGAGAAGGCGGTGTATAACTCAATAAACGTTTCGTGTTCACCAGAGGAGCTTGAAGCGATCAAGAATTCCAGAATAGAAGCAGCAATTATACTGGCGTTCAATCCAAAAGATTCCACGGTAGCAGGGAAGATTGATCTGTTAGAGACAGGAGCAGGCACCTTTGAGAAAGGTTTGGTGCATCTGGCGCGGGACATGGGCGTAACGAAACAGATGTGTGATCCAGCTACACTGCCCATCGGCGCAGGGTGTGGCTCGGCCGTTGCTTCAGGCTTTGCCGTCAAATCGAAATTCGGTATTGCAGTAGGATTAGGTATCCACAATGCACCTTCCGCGTGGACGTGGCTGAAGACGTTCCGGAAGGAGCATGCGACGAAAGGACCGGGCGGCTGGGAAGGACTCGGCGCAGACGTATTCAAGATCTGTGACATAGCCTCTAATATTATCCCGGTAATAGCGGGTCATGATTTCGTGCTTTACGGACCAATAGAGAATGCACCAACGGTGTTCCCGCTGGTCGGCATGGCAGACATGATTGTCGCAGAAGCGAACACAGCAGAACACGAGATTGAACCAGTAGCACCGCATCCATCTATAAATATGGGCGCATAAGTTTTTTGGGGATTTTTTATTTATCCCCTTTTTTTATTTTTTTATTTATGGTACGAATCTTTTTAGGCTTGTAACAAGTCCAGATGTAGCGGTAAAACTGCTGTAAAACTATGAATGAAACCATGAAGATGGAGCAACAAGAGACTGAAAGGGGGTATGTGACCGCAAGATGGCTGGAATGGGGTGAGATTTGATGTTAGCAGAACTCTTTATACTTTTTGCGTTAATTGTAATGGTAATCGTGGTGTACCTCGTGTTCAAGGCGGTTAAGCATCTCATTGTAAATTCGATCCTCGGGGTGCTCGTTCTTTTAGCTGCAAACCTCGTCCTCGGATTGAATATCGCATACACCTGGGTGGTCATCCTGATATGTGCGATCGGGGGCGTCATCGGTGCGGTCATTGTCATCCTTTTACATCTATTGATGGGAATGTTCTGATAGAAAAGATTTAAATATTTGCGTGCTCTTATAGTCACTATCAGGTGAGTATAATTGTTAGAGAGATTGGACTCCGGATTATATGAGGATGGTAGCTTTGAAATAAAGGAGGAGCCGTTTTATTTACCGCAAGGAAGCGAGGTTGCGCTATTTGAAGCCGCCTACGAGAACAAACTTCCCGTTATGCTGAAGGGCCCTACAGGAAGTGGTAAAACACGATTAGTTGAGTACATGGCCTGGAAGTTAGGTCGGCCACTCTTTACTGTTGCCTGTCACGATGATTTAAGTGGGAATGACCTGACGGGGAGGTACATCATTAAAGGCGATGAAGTTGAGTGGATTGATGGTCCTCTTCTCATGGCGGTTAAAAATGGTGGACTCATTTATCTGGATGAAGTCGTGGAAGCACGAAAAGACACCACGGTCGTCATTCATCCATTAACAGATTATAGAAGATCTTTGTTGATAGAGAAACTCGGAATGATATTCCACGCTCCGGATGAATTTATGCTGGTAATTAGTTACAATCCCGGTTACCAGAGCGTCTTGAAAGAATTGAAACAGAGCACAAGACAGCGGTTTGTAAGTATCAATCTCGGCTGGCCAGGTGAAGATTTAGAAACTCAAATTGTTCTTCAGGAGACGGGTGTCGAAGAGGATACTGCAAGAAGATTGGTAAAAGCCGCGAATAAGATACGCAATCTTATTCATCAAGGACTCGAAGAAGGCGTTTCTACAAGGGAACTCGTTTATGCGGGCACCTTGCTCAAAAGCGGAGTGCCAATGAGAGACGCGCTCTACTCGACTATGACAGAACCTTTAACGCACGATGCAGATCTCAAAAGAAGTATAGAAGAAATCCTTAAAAATTACTTTAACCTGTAGCTTGATGTCAGATTAACCGCAGAGTTCACGGATCGAATATCCTCTTAGAACTCAGCGTTCTCTGCGGTAAATTTTAAATGCAAGAAAGTAAAGGTAACTATTGTGGGTTAGCCTGAAGATGGCAGGAAATTCTATCAAACGCGCTCTTGGAGAGAGAAAAATAAAGAAACTGCTTGAGGAGCACTACGAAGGTGAAGTACTTGAGAAACTGGTTAGCGAATTGTATCCTTTGCTCGATAGAGTTGGTTATGACGGTTTAGAGCAGGTTGCGGGTCTTAGTGCTCAGGTCGCCAGGTATAGTGGAGGAACCGCGGTTAGGTTGCTTGAGAAGAGCCCTGAACTCATTGATAGATTGCTGAAGTACGGCGATAAGGAATTAGTGATGGAGGTCTACGGCTTTTGTCGTCAGGTTGCCCGGGATACTAGTTTTGTTGCTGCGCGGCTGCTTGATGAGAGTCTCGATCTCATTGATAGATTGCTGAAGTACGGCGATAAAGAATTGGTTAAGAATGTTTTTGGTCTTAGTAGTAGAGTTGCCAGGTATAATTGGAGAACGGCGGTTAGTTTGTTGGGGACGAGTCCAGACCTCATAGATAAAGTGGGTTATGACGGGTTAGAGGAGGTTGCAGACCTTAGTAGTCAAGTTGCTAAGGATCACAGTGATGTTGCGGTTAGGATGCTGGAGATGAGTCCAGAACTCGTTGATAAAATAGGATATGAAGGGTTAGAGAAGGTTGCGGGTCTTAGTACTCAGGTCGCCAGGTATAATTGGAGAACGGCGGTTAGTTTGTTGGGGAGTAGTCCAGAGCTTATTGATAAAGTAGGTTATGAAGGCTTAGAGGAAGTTGCGGCTTTCTGCAGCCAGATTGCCAAAGAGGATAGTTTTGTTGCTGCTCGGCTGCTGGAGATGAGTTCGAATCTCGTTGATCGAGTTGATAATGATTGTTTGGAGAAGATTGCTAATCTTTGTCGTCAGGTCAACAAGGATGATGGTTTTGTTGCTGCTAAATTACTTGATGGGAGTCCTGATTTCATTGCGGAATTGCTCAAATACGGTGATAAAGAGTTCGTTACGAGTGTGTATGGTCTCAGTTGTCAGATAGCGGAGGATTATAATTGGAGAACTGCTGTTCGATTGCTCAATGAATGTCCCGATCTCTTTAAGCAATTGCATGAATATGGTGATAAAGAATTAGTGAAGAAGGTGTATGAGCTTTGTACACGGGTCGCCGGGTATAGTGGGAGTACCGCCATTAGTCTGCTGGAGGTGAGTCCTGATCTCATTGATAGGGTTGGTTATGACGGGTTAGAGAAAGTTGCCGCCCAAGCGGCTGAGTTAGCAGAGATAGGAGAAGGAAGGGCATCATCGTTTGTGAGGGGCGAGTCTTCTGAATATGCTGCTTTTATTGATGCGCTCACACAAGGTCTTGCGCTGAAGAAAGTTAAACCCGTTTTGTCAACTTATCTGAGTGCATTATTGGGTTACAGGATCGAGATTGTGGGAGCACGGGGAGCATCAGCCTCAACCGACGGTGCGAGGATCTATCTTCCAGAGCGAGTTCAGGAGTTTCGAGAAGAAGATAGAAATTTCACGATGTACAAAGTTATAGCGACCCATGAAGAAGCGCATTTAGAATACGGTAGCTTTGATTTTGAACTGATGAAAGTTCAAGATGTCGCCGGTAGAATAAGGGCAAAATATGGAGGTGAGGGAACATGAACGAAACGAGCGAGCTGGAACATTTTTATGAACTCTTCCCTGAGCCGGTGTTAGCGAAGGATCTTACAACCATACTTGAAGATTATAGAATCAATTCACGGCTGCAAGCAGAATATCCGGTTCTTGGTGAACAAATATCAGAAATGAGCGTTCACATGGTATCGAAAAGGCCTTCACTTGAGGAATTAGCCACTGATAAACGAAGAGCAGTGGAGCTTATAGCGCAAAAGTTAATGGCTGGGAGAACAAAAGAGCAAGTTCCAGAAGAAATAGAACAAATACTTGACAAAGCGTTATCACTAAGCCAGACGTTAACATCCCCTGATGCAGACGTCCACGAAACTGCACGGGTGGCTGCCGAATTATATTTTTTGATAGATGTCAATTTTCACGAACCCTATCAATCAGTGCCTCCCTTTTCAGCACCGTTAGACCAATCTCAAGTTGATCAAACGATTGGCAATTTTGGGAGGACGGCGCGAAAAATAACCGAGAAGATAGAGAGCGAACAAACCGAAACCCCAAAAAACGGAGATAAAAAGGATTCAGCAAATTATGCTTCAGAGGATACAGTAAGAGAGCTGTTACGCGCTTTGTACAAAAAGAAAGGAGTCAAACCCAGGGATGTCGAGTCACGAATTGATGCGCTTGAGCCGAACACGGTGAAGGATTATCTAAGCGACCTTGAAACTTCAGTGCGAGATGAAAATGAACTTCAGCGCGAGCAAGACACGTATTTATATCCCGAGTGGGGTAGTGATATCGGCGATTATCGAGTAAATTGGACGCGGGTTAGAGAACGAGTCTTAGAGGGTGAGTCAAACAACTTCTATTTTGACACCATTCAGAAGTATAAAGGACTGGTAAAGACCATTCGGAGGGAATTCCAGATGCTCAGACCGGAGGGGTTAGTAAAATTTAAGAGGCAATTTGATGGCGATGATATTGACTTTGATGCAGCGGTGCAATTTTTTATTGATAAGAGGCTGAGGCTTTCACCTTCTGAAAGAAACTATGTACGAACTGAAAAACGCTCTCGGGATATAGCAGTAGCGTTTCTCGTTGACGTGAGTGGTAGTACGGGTGGAGCAACGATAGCGTGTGAGAAAGAAGCATTGGTAGTGATGTCTGAAGCATTGCAGGAATTAGGCGATGCTTTTGCCATTTACGGATTCTCAGGGTATGGAAGGGATAATGTGGTGTTTTACAACATTAAAGACTTTGAGGTTCCGTACGATCAACGAGTGCAGAGCAGAATTTCTATGCTGACGAATGAGCAATCGACGCGAATTGCGCCTGCAATAAGACATACGACAACGAAATTACGAATAAGAGAGGAGAAGACAAAACTGCTTATTCTCCTGAGTGATGGTAAGCCATTAGACCAGGAGTATCATGGCGATTACGCGATTGAAGACACAAGAATGGCATTAAGGGAAGCTCAAAGATACGGTATCAAGTCGTTCTGTATAACGGTTGATCGTGAAGCGGCGGAGTATCTGCCACGAATGTATGCCAGCAGCAGATGGGTAGTGATAGCTGATGTGATGAAACTGCCGGATAAAATAACGAGAATCTACAGGTTGTTTACGACCTGAGAAGAAGGTGTTGAAGAAAGGAGAGAAAAGATACTCATTCATCCAGAAAAGCTTATATACCCCACCCATTACCTAATCATAGTGATAAAAATGGTTGAACTACCATTAGCACCTGTAAACAGGTTGATTAAGAACGCAGGAGCAGAGCGAGTGAGCGAAGATGCTACTGCGGAATTTGCGAAGCTGATAGAGGCGGAAGGCACGAAAATAGCGAAGAAGGCTGTAGCACTCGCTAAGCACGCTGGAAGGAAGACTGTGAAAGTGGAAGACATCCGGCAAGCAGTAGAATCAAAAGGACACAAAGAATCATTCAAATCACGACAGAATTTAGGTCCACATGATCTCGGTTTCAAAATAGTCCTGAAAAAGAAATAGCACAAACAGGGAAGCTTTTTTTCTGTTGTAGTCCAACGCTATTGCTGTTTCATGCAGTTATAACCCCTTTTTCCACCTCCCGCTTCATGTCCCACCTACCACAATCTCCCGAAAAGTGCCCCGCAAATTTTCGTCTCGTTTATTCGCATTTTAACTTATTTAAATAACGGAAACATACTGAAAATAAAGCAAAGCAATGGTGAGATTAAAAATCCCTCATCCTGGTCATTTCTCAGCTTTAAAGGAGATAATCGAGGTCAAAGAGGCGGAGGGCTTGGATGAGGTGGACGAGGTGTTCATGGGTGGCTCTCCGGACGTGATGGGTAGTGGACGAGGTGTGCTGCACGCGCCGCTTCTCGATGAGATCCGGGAACAGACCGAATATGCGCATCAGCACGGCATAAAGATGAATATCACGATGAATTCTACGTGTACAGGTGGACATCATCTCTCGTTCGAGGGCTATAAGATGTTCTCGTGGTACTTTGGTGAGCTGAACAAGGCAGGCGTTGATGCCGTTACGGTTGCAGAGCCGTACCTCGTAGAGCTTTTACGTGATTTCCCTATGCAGACCGTTGTGTCCTGTTTGTCGTACGTTGAATCGCCACAGCGAGCAAAATTCTTCGACGAGCTTGGCGCTGATATGATCACGGTGGATACGAACATAAACCGGCATTTCGACCTCTTGGAGGGGATAGTAAAGGCGGTTGACTGCGATGTGAGACTGATAGTGAACGAAGGCTGTATTTATAGATGCCCGTTCAGGTATTCGCATTACAATCTGGCATCGCATCTCAGCAGTTTAATTCAACCTCGTTCCCCTCTATTTGCTCCGGACTATTATTTCGATAAGTGTATATCTATTCGGCTGAGGGATCCCACACAGATAATAAAGTCCGCATGGATACGACCTGAGGACCTCAAAGCATACGAGGCTATAGGAATAACGGACTTTAAACTTTCTGGTAGGACAAAATTGGTGAACTGGATAATAGATTGTATGCGGTTCTATTCCCAGCGATCTTTTAAGGGTAACGTGCTTGACATCCTTGATTGCCCTCAGATGCTCAGGTACATGTTTTATCTCGATAATGAAAAGATTGAGGGGAGCATAGACCAATGGAAGCATTGTAAGAAGGTCTGTAACGAGTGTGGGTATTGCGATAAAATTACAAAGGAGGCATTGACGTATCTTAAATGAGATTGGTCGTCCCGCACCCCGGACATTTCGCCGCTTTGAAGGAGATAATCGAAGTTAAAGAAGCAGAGGGCCTGAACGAAGTAGTCGAGGTTTACATGGCAGGTTCGCCAGAGGTGATGGGAAGCGGTAGAGCTACGCTCCATTCTGCGCGTATTGCAGATATAAAGGAACAAACAGCTTATGCGCATCAGCACGGCATAATGATAAACATCGTGGTAAATCCTTCCTGTCTGGGTGGCTATCACTTAACGTTTGAAGGGTACAAGCTGTTTAAGAGGTACTTCGAGGAACTGAACAAAGCTGATGTTGATGGCGTTACGGTAGCAGAGCCGTATTTCATTGAGCTGTTACTGGATTTCTCTATGGAGACGGTCGTTTCGTGCATCGCGCATGTGGATTCACCACAACGAGCTGAATTCTTCGAAGACCTCGGTGCGGATACCATCGCGGTGGATACAAACATAAACCGTAACTTTGCGGTCTTAGAAGCAATAACGAAGGCGGTTAACTGTGACATCAAGGTGCTCGTGAATGAAGGCTGCCTTTATAAATGCCCATTTCGTCACGCTCATTTCAACCTCTTCTCGCATATAACATCATCTCACTCTTCACTCATGAAAGCGCAATCCCCGAACATCTTCAGCGACTACTACTTTGACAAGTGCATCTCCATGAGGGTGAGAGATCCCTCGCAAATCATACGCTCGCCGTGGATAAGACCGGAGGACATGCAAGAATACGAGGCGATCGGCATAAACAGCTTCAAGATCTCAGGCAGGGCAAATGCAGTGAACTGGATAATAAACTGTATGGTGGCTTATGCCCGGCGTTCGTTCAATGGAAACCTGCTTGAACTCATTGACTGTCCTTCTGAACTCAGGTATACATTCCATGTGGATAACGAACTCTTGGACGGGAGTATAAAACAATGGAAAACCTGCAAAAAGATATGTGACGAATGTAGATATTGTGATGAACTAACAGCTAAAGTGTTGAGGGTACATGAAAAGTGAAAGAAGAGATAATAGAAGGTAGGAGAAGACTTGAAGAAGAACTGAGGAAACTGGTGGGCAATATATTCGTACCAGAAGCAAAAGTATTCGGAATGGCATGTGGCTGTGTTGGCTTTGCTGCAGACCTGAGGGGATTGCAGAGCGATGCGGTAGAGGTATTCACGGAGAAGATAAATGCAATACTGGAAGAGATAAGTGAGTCAGTTGGTGTAAAGCCCGAAATCATATATGCGAGGAAGCTGCCAGGGAGTGAAGAAGTGGTTGTGCTTACCACAAGAGACTTGTGTGAACGTTGTAGGAACGAGTTTGCGGGCTCTAAAGCGCCTCCAAGACCAGATATAATGATGTTAAAGAAAAAACGGCGGCGTTAGAGCTTTTCAACTTTTATATGGTATTATTGCCAAGATTATTTGTCACTCCAAAAACAAGTAGAAGAGTTGAGAGTAATTCGAGGTCCTGATTAAAAGATGTCTGTAGGAAGAGGCACCCAGATTGTAGCATGTAGGAAGGGGCAAGGGCTTGGGTTAGGCGGTGGTATGGCTCAGAGAGGGACATTTTCGAAAGCATGGGAAAGTGATGTTATAGCACTGGCAATGTCCCCTGGTGTGAGGCATGTGCCCAAACCGGTATGTGAAATAACTACCGAATTAAGGGACAAAGGTGTTCACGCGAGTGTATTAGTATTGAATGCAGGTGATGGAACGCCGGCAGAGGCACCAATCAAGGGGGGGCATGGCGTAGCTTTTGGATTGGAGCCAAGGGAGCTGGATATAATCGGAAGACATAAGCTTGCTGTATTACATCATGGTAACGTCAAACAACATTTTATCTATAAAGTGCGGTTTATTTTGAAAAGGGTGGATATACCGGCCATCGTTCTCTGTCAATGTCCCGCAACTTTTAAAGATTTCGAGTCGATAGGAGTGAGCACGAGATTTAAAGAGGGAGATACGCCGGGAAAATTAGTGGCTATCGTAACTGGCATTGTAAGGCATGAGGGGGTTCCACAAGAGAAGCTTAACGAAATCGTAAGTAAAGTAAAAATGAGCCTTCAAGAACTACAATAATATGAGGTAACCGCAAAACCTGCTAAGCTAAGCACTAAGCACAAAATCATCTATAAATCCAACTATATTTTTTTGCTGTGGTAAAAAGGAAGAACAGATGGAGATGGGAATTACATTGCTCTGGGATAAAGATACACCATTTAAGCAGTATCTTGCCGATCGGGGGTTTGACTGTGAGGTGTTAACGCCAAAAATCTTAGCTGCACCTTTCTTCTCATGGAGAGCACGTAAGTTGCTAATAGTGCCGGCGGGTTTTGGAAATGCGTTTTATTCCGGAGTACTAACTGATCTTAGAGCAACCAGCGAGTTCATAAATAATTTCGTAACTGTAGGAGGTACCCTTTTGGTATCCGGTGCATTCTCAAGTAGGGATGCATACAATTGGCTCCCCCTAAAAGTCAATTATGTGAGAGAGGTGCGAAGGGCAAAAATAGAGCAGATGAAGGCGCATAAGACAGCAGCAATAGTGGAAACCGTAGAATGTTTGTGCGACGGCTACTTTGAAGAGATGGAAGATGGCTGGGACGTAATATTAGTGGTAAAAGAAGATGACGATGAGAAAGCGATTTTGGCTGTCTCGGAGTATGGGGCTGGTGAGATTATCGCTACGACAATCCATGAATACCCCTCAGAACAGTTTATTGCGTATTGTTTAGGGCGATGAAAGAGGAAGTTGATCAAATGAAAATGGAATTAAGCAATTTATTGGCAATTGACAATTCTATGCTGGTGGAAGAGAGCTATGCGGGGCAAAAGTGGATTGGCAGAACGCTCGAATATATGGGGAACGTCAAAGAAGAAGATGTGTTAGAACTGGTAAGGATCTATGATGAGCGAAACGAGCTAATCGGCATTGCCCTACGTGATAAAGACCTGGATTTCTGGATTATCTTCACCGATGTTATTGCAGATAAGGTAAGGAAAGAAGACTTTGAGGCTCTCGCACATAAGATAAAAGGTGCTCAGGAACGGGTGGTAGAGGTTAAGAGGGAAAAATATCATGACGGGGTGATCGAATTTTATTCCGTGGGATTGGTGAACCGATTATTTTGTGATTGTGATTTAAAGGAGGAGAGCTTTTATCCCAGGGAGAGGATAGAGGTATTGAAAAAAGTGCTAAGCGAATTTTTAAGGGAATATAGTGTTGAAACAGCAGAAACTACGAAAGCGCTCGAAATCGGCTGTGGCAATGGTGGTGCTACGATTGCACTGCACGAATCAGGTATTTTCCCGCTCGCTATTGATATAAACAGATGTGAAATTTGCAAAGGATTAGAGGAAGGCGTATTAAAGCCCAAGAAGAGCATTGTACTGGATTGTTCACTGCTTTCAGCATTCTTTGGTAAGGAATTTGACGTGGTGTTCGGATTTATGGTGGGCAAGCTCACACCGTTTGAGCGATTTACATGGGAAAAGGTGCTCAAAGCAGTCCCAAAAGTTTTAAAAAGCAAGGGTAAGGTGCTATTTACGGTATCGAATGAAGAAGAAACGGGGATTCTGAATGAGATATTACAAGATGAGTTTGAAGCGGTAATAAAAGAGAACAAAGAAAGTAAAGGCTATTTCGACCAATGGCTCTATATGGGCGAATTGAGGGATTAAAATTGATGCAGAATAGAATGCAAATTGCAAAAACAATAGACTGAGCGGCTATTTTTCTTTTTACCAAAAATCGTTTAATATACTGTAGTTCTGGAAGTAGAAAAAGGATTATAAAATTCTTTAGAGTGCTTGTATCTATTCACCTTTTTGAGAGCGCTTGTGGAGGACATATTCATTTCTCTCTCAGCTCAGCAAAAAATCTGATGACTTGATTGTCACAAAATGCTACAACACCATTGTCGTCACCATTGTAAGCCCAAAAATCACGATTAGTGCAACAGGAATCAGTATCATGCCGGTGAAGGCATTTTTAGTTATCGCACTGATCTCTTCCTTGATTCCCTCTTCGCTCCTATTTTCGATCAAACTTCTTTTAAACGGTTGAATTAAAAGCAAACTCTTTGCAGCGAAGAACATCGGAAGGGCTAACAGCACGAAGAGAACGTATGGGATGCCAAGGTCAAGGAAAAGAAGTGGGATAAATGCGAGCCATGAACAAACCGTCAACGGTAGATAAAGGCCTGCAGTCGTGGTCTTACCCAATCGAATTGCCAGATTCCTGCGGTTTATCACGCTGTCACACTCGAAATCCGGGATTTCCCGCGTTAATTTCAGCTTAAATACATCTATCACCCATGGGAGGGCAACAATCGTGGGGAGCCAGCTTACCTGGCCTGCTTGCAAATAGTAACCGCTGAAGACAGTCAGCCATCCTACTCCCGCGGTTAGTGTTAGTTCACCCAAGCCGTGGTAAGAGAACCGTGGTCCCCTTGAATATGAGTATGGGATGATTATGCCAAGGAGACCGAGTGTCAAGGTTAGACCCCCGGTCTCGAAATAAAAATGTAACAGCACGCCGAGTGGTAAAGCAGCCAATGCGCATAGATAAGCACCGATATTCGCCTGCTTCACTGTTATAAGCCCTTTCGCAAATGCGTTAAACCGCCCGCTGACCGCGGTATTATGAAGCGTGCTCATTCCCTCTACATTACCAAAATCAATCCCTTTCTGCTTCAAATCCGCGTATATACTGCTCGCATTGAGCACGAAGCAGAAATCCGTCAGTAGAAAGACCGCAAGCAGCGAGATTGCAAATACCGTGCCATCGAAAGGGTACCCGTCAGCCCATGCTAAGACCGCCCCTAAGAGGAATGGGAGCATAGTGGTGGTGAACTTCGGCAACCCGGAAAGCTCAAGCCAACCAGATACAGTATCCTTTGTGTGGTTCATTTTTCATCTTTTTAATTTTATCCCGTATTAAAAGGTAATATAGGCAACTCATCACAAAATCCTCCCTATGAATTGAACCTGCTTTTTAACCGATTTCCTCAGCATTTCCATACTTCCCTCTTCCACTGTAACAAGCACAACGGTTGAAGGTCCCGCCGATTTCTCAATATCAATATCCATTTCTGGCTCTAATTTGTATTTATAACCTGAGCTACTCTGCATCATCTCTAAACTTCCCTTTATCCCCACGTGACCAACGGGTATGATTTCATGGACAAATCCCATCTTTGAGAGTTTCTGCACATCCTCCACCATTACGATACTTCTGGCATTAGCTTTTATGACATTTAGCACTTCGTACCCCACCTTTGGCTCACCTACGGCGACAATCAAGTCATTTTTCAACGACTTTCCTATTTTCAACTCTTTTTCCATGCATATTCCCAATACGGTGATACCCATGCCCGTTTGGTTTGTTTCCATATTCTCTTCTGTATGCCCTTCTAATATCTCCAGGGCTTTAATTTTATGTGCCTCTTCTCTTATCCCCTGGAATATTTGAGAGCCGGTGGGGAAAAATTCTACACTCAGGTTGGCGATCAAAGCAATCGGCTGTGCTCCCGAAGACAGAACCTTTACAAGCACTGTCCGAGCCATTAACTGTCCCAGGAGTTTACCATCAAGTTTAACCGCGTCTTCTTTTTTCGGTCCTATACTGCCGGAGGATGTATTAGCGAGCACGATTGCCTGTCCACTCTTGAGTCTCATAATAACGAGGTCACCCCATTTAGAGGTTAAAATCTCATTTGGTGATATTCTCAAGCTCCTGAGGTCTATGAATCCCCCGATGTTCTCTAAGAGTTGAAAATAAATCGTCAGTGCATGTCTTATTACCTCAGAGCGAGTGATGCCATTCTTAGCGGCGAGTTCATCAATCTTCTGTATTTTCACTTCTGGTAGTCTGATGTTTACGGGTTCCATTTTTGCATTACACTCGTAATACAAAAAGATACATTTAAAAACGGATGTTTTTGATGTTCCCAGCATGGACAAGATAAAAGAAACCATAGAACGGATTGAACCGTTAGACGGAGATGCAATGGAGATCGCAAGGGCACGACAGGATACACTCACAAAACCACTGCGTAGTCTCGGCGTTCTGGAAGACCTTTCGGTGAAGGTTGCAGGGATTACCGGGGATTATATGCCGGAGATAAATGACAAAGTGATAATAACAATGGCTGGAGACCACGGCATTGCAGAGGAAGGCGTGAGTGCTTATCCAAAAGAAGTAACACCGCAAATGGTTTATAATTTCTTAAGCGGTGGTGCGGCGATAAACGTTCTCGCAAGATATATCGGTGCGAGGGTTATTGTCGTGGATATGGGTGTGGCAGCGGATATCGAGATTAAGGGCAGTGTTGAGAATTTCATTGACAATAAAATCGCTTATGGAACCGCTAATATGGCAAAAGGACCTGCAATGGGATATGAAGATGCTGTGCACTCTATCGAAGCGGGAATAGAAGTTCTGGAGAATGAACTGGCGCGTGGCATCGACATCGTGGGTGTAGGTGATATGGGTATAGGAAACACAACACCGAGCAGTGCTATCGTCGCGTTCATAACAGACGAGCCAGTGGAGAAGGTAACTGGACGTGGCACGGGCTTGGATGACGAGGGGTTAAAAGCAAAGATAAGAACGATAAAAGGGGCATTGGCGGTTAATAAGCCGGATAGGGGAGATGCAATTGAGATATTAGCGAAAGTAGGTGGATTTGAGATAGGAGGAATGGCGGGTGTGATGCTCGCTGCCGCATCTCATCGAATTCCTGTTGTCGTGGATGGGTTCATTTCAGGCGCTGCAGCACTTATCGCATACGAACTCAGTCCAAAGATGAGGGACTATCTCATTGCGTCGCATCTCTCAGTTGAAGCAGGACATCGAGCTATCTTAGACCACATTGGAATCGAACCAATGTTCAATCTGGATATGCGACTTGGTGAAGGCACGGGTGCGGCACTTGGAATAAGCCTCGTGGAAGCGTCCTGTAAGATATTGCGAGAGATGGCAACGTTTGAAGAATCCGGTGTCCCGGATAAGGAATGAGGGAAAAAGGATGTCTGAAGATAGGATAAAGTATTTCGGCAGTATGATTACCGATCTCATGCGGGGAAGAAACCTTACACGAAGCGAGGCGTGCGAGATGTTCCGCCAGGTGCTCATAAATGAACAGCCAGATCTACAGCAAGGTGCGTTCTTAGCTGCAATGACCGCTAAAGGGGCGATACCGGAAGAAATCGCGGGCATTTGGGCAGCCATTTATGAATACGATACTATGAAAGTAACACCAGCGGTGTCGCAGCCATTGGTCGAAAACTGTGGTACCGGAATGGATGCACTCAATACCTTTAATATCAGCACCGCTGCTTCTATCGTTGCGGCTGCCAACGGCATCTGCATGGCGAAACACGGGGCAAGAGCAATTACATCCCGGTGCGGAGCAGTTGACATTCTGGAAGCAGTAGGAATTGATGTAGACTGTGAGGTGGAGATTGTAAAGAGGAGTATAGAAGAAGCAGGAATTGGCATCTTCAATGGCATGAGTCCGGAAATCCATCCCCAACTGGCGAGAATCTTATCTCAAATCCGCTTTGGCACTTTCTTGAATATTGCGGCATCTCTTGCCAATCCCGCATGCCCTCGCTACGCTGTAAGAGGTGTCTATTCTAAGGATCTGGTAGAGCCCGTCGCCATGACGATGAGAGAAATTGGCTATCAAAGAGCCTTTGTAGCACATGGTATGAACGAAGATGGGACTAAGGGCATGGATGAAGTCTCCACCATAGGCGAGACAATCGTTGCCGAACTGCACGAAAATGGTGAAATCACTACCTTTGCTGTTACGCCCGAGGAGTTTGGAATTCAACGCGTTGACGAACATGCTCTTCTCCCTGCGTCAAACATTAAAGAAGAAGCGCTATGCTTCCTGAAGATATTGAGTGGCGTAGAAGATGGTCCAAAAGCCGATATCGTATGTCTCAATGCTGCTTCTATTTTATACTTGATGGGCAAAGCCAGAGACATCAGTGAGGGGATCGAGATATCGAGAAGGACATTGGAATCAGGCAAAGCAATCGCTAAATTGAGAGAATGGGCGAGGAAACAAAATTCTGACGGTGTACAGGGTGAGAACAAACTTGAATGCCTGTTAGGGGAGATGGATACAAATTGAAATGAAAGCAGCGGTTCTGATAGGAACAGAGAATCTAAAGATAGCGGATATAGATACACCTTCGTGTAACCGTGGGGATATATTGATAAAAGTAGAAGCATGTGCGATTTGCAAAACAGACGTAAAGATGTTTCATGTGGGGCATCGTGACCTCAAACTACCGCGCGTGCTCGGGCATGA
Organism: Methanosarcinales archaeon; assembly: GCA_030611045.1. GTDB lineage: Archaea > Halobacteriota > Syntropharchaeia > Alkanophagales > Methanospirareceae > JACGMN01. The sequence goes on along the minus strand of JAUWQN010000001.1, from coordinate 13,785 downwards.
AGTTGCAGGCACAATCGTTGAAGTTGGAGAGGAAGTTGAGGATAAATTTGAAGAGGGTGCCCGAGTGCAAGTAGCACCGGGGCTTCCTTGTGGCACTTGTCCCTTCTGCATGAGTGGCATTCCAAATATGTGCGATTGTATGAAGATAATCGGCTTCCATCACGATGGAGGATTCGCTGAATACCTGCTTGTTCCCGCAAACGGGGTCCGAAATGGCTGTGTGAATAAGATACCACCGTCTTTATCCTTTGAAGAGGCATCTCTCGCAGAACCCCTCGCATGTTGTATTAATGCTCAGACATTATGCAGGGTGTGTCCTGAAGATACAGTGGCAATCATCGGCGCAGGTCCAATCGGACATTTAAATGCGCAACTTGCCCGGCTACTCGGAGCATCTGAAATCATAGTCATTGAGAAATTACCGCAGCGAATAGAATTTGCAGAAAAGAACAACATTGCAGATGTCATCGTAGATTCAAGAGAGTCTGACCCTGTGGAAGCGATAGGAGAAGAAACCAATAATAGAGGTGTAGATGTAGTTATCCCAGCCTGTTCCGCTCCAGAAGTTCCTGTTCGAGGCATGAAAATGCTCAATAAACGTGGCAGAATCGTATTCTTCTCCGGTCTGCCATACGGGCATGAAAATATCTTCCTCGACCACAACCTAGTACACTATAAAGAGATTCAAATATTCGGTGCATACGGTTGCACTTCCGGGCAAAATAGAGAAGCGGTGAGGCGGCTATCCGCTGGAAGGATAAATGTACAGTATCTGATCACGCACCGCATCTCTCTGGATGAGCTAATCGCGGGTTTTGAACTGGTTGATACGCAAAATGCGATGGAAATTGTATGTAGTGAAGGGATTTTAAAATAGCGTCTCATCTTGTTCGTAACTTCGATTCAATCGCAGGATTGTATCCATTATCTCCTGTAGACTAAAGCCCTTGAGTTTAATATCCTGATAAGAGAAGTCAATACAGATAGAGACTCACGTTTTTATCCCAACAAGAACTCTGGCACCTCTGCGTTCAAGCAATACCTGAAAGAAGAAGGAATCAGACACGTACCGTCAAGAAAGGGAAATCCGCAGACCAACGGCAAGTTGGAGCGGTTATGGCGGGAATATAATCGGCACCGTTGGCGATTTGAGACTATCGAAGCCTTTTTAAGTGGGTATAACAACAGAATACACGGCGCGTTGGACTATATCAATGGAGAGACGCCGGAAGAGGCATTTCTGCGAAGAGCTCCACCAGAAGCTATCCTTGGGAGGTTCTTGATGGGGGATGAGTGGAATGGAAGATACTGAAAACGGCAAGCGAAATAATATCCGTACTCTACAACGTGAATCGTGTGCCGAAAATTTATTATGTGATTGACCTGTAAATGTAAATATTACATGGTAGTAATAATTTAAAGGAGGCGATAAAAATGGAAGCGCTGACAACACCTATTGGGTGTAAAATGCTGGAAATAAAAGATTTGACAGTAGAAGTGGAGGGGAAGGAGATCATAAGTGATTTTAACCTCTGTATTGAACGTGGCGAGGTACACGTATTATTTGGACCTAATGGCTGTGGTAAGACTACACTTCTGATGACGATACTTGGTATTCCGGCTTATAAGGTAAAAAAAGGGGATATAACATTTAACGGTGTGGATATAACCGATTTTCCAACCAACGAACGGGTGAAACTTGGAATGGGCATGTCTTTCCAGCACCCACCAGAGATAAGGGGTGTTAAACTCGGCGATATGGTTAATATCGCGTTGGGAAGAAAAGGGGAAAAAATAGACGAGAGCGTGATAGAGCTTGCAAAAAAGCTTAATATCTCCGTTGATTTCTTGAACCGGGATGTGAATCTTGGATTTTCGGGTGGAGAAGTCAAAAGGTCGGAGATACTACAGCTCCTTGCGCAAGCCCCAAGCTTCCTCATGTTTGACGAACCTGATTCTGGTGTAGATGTCGAAAATATAGAACTCATAGGCGATCTAATGAATGAACTTATGGGTAGAGACGAGATACTAAGTAAAAGAGAGCGGTCTGGGCTTATAATTACGCACAGCGGATTTATATTGAACTATATAAAGCCCGATCGTGCACATGTGATGCTTAACGGACGGATAGCTTGCTCCGGGATACCTGAAGAAGTGGCAAAGCACATAATGAAAGAAGGGTTTGAGAGATGTGTCAAACTATGTGGAGCGAAGGTGTGTGCTGAATGAATGAGGAGATAATTGAGCGTGCGCAGCGCGCGAAGGTCAAAAAAGCATTGTTAGGCGAAGACGTGGACATTGAATATTATACTACTGAGACGAACGAACACGAAGCCCTTACCTCGCTGGGCGAAATATCAGAAGAATATAAGCAAAATCTGCTCGACGCAGGTATTGACCCATCCGAAAAGGATAGATCCGGCTCTTTTTTACAGCGAGATCGTTCTGTGATCTTTTCAAGAGCTAAATACCCTGGTTTGGAACTTATGAGCACTACGGATGCGATAAAAAAGTATGATTGGCTAAAAGAGTATTTGTGGAAGGCGATTCCCGTGGATATGGATAAATACACCGCGGAAGTAGAGTTAGACCAGACGCATGGGTATTTTATCCGGTCTGAAGCGGGTTCAAAGGTAACAATGCCGGTGCAGTCCTGTCTATTCATCACGTCAGACAAAATCAGGCAGAATGTGCACAATATCGTCATTGCGGAAGAGAACTCGGAACTCCATCTCATCACCGGCTGTTCCGTCTCGCACACGGTCGATTCGGCACTTCATCTTGGGGTCTCAGAGTTCTACGTGAAGAAAGGTGCGAAGATCACCTTTACTATGGTACACAACTGGGGCGGTGGTATTGAGGTCAGACCGAGAAGTGCAGTGGTGATCGAGGACGATGGCGTCTATATCAGCAATTACATCTTAATGACGCCAGTGAAATCGCTTCAGATGTTCCCTACTACTTATTGCGTGGGAAGAAATGCAAGGGCAACCTCTCAGTCAATTGTCTATGCTACGAATGATGCGAAAATCGATATGGGTTCGAGAGCTGTGCTTCAGGGCGAAGGAAGCAGGGCGGAGATCATATCAAGGGTGATTGCTACTGATAATGCAAAAGTAATCGCCCGTGGTGATGTTTTTGGAGAAGCGGCAGATGCAAAGGGGCATATTGAATGCAGGGGATTAATGCTTTCTGATACTGCAACGATAGATTCGATTCCAGAACTCAAAGCTACACGTAGAGACCTCGAGCTTTCGCACGAGGCTGCGGTTGGAAAGATAGCAGAAGAGGAGATCCAATACCTGATGGCACGGGGCCTGAGCGAGGATGAGGCCACTTCTGTTATCATTCGCGGATTTTTGAATGTGGACATCACGGGACTGCCTGATGCGCTTGCAAAAGAGACCAAGAAGATGTTTGATATGAGTTTGGAGAAGGTAATGTGAAGCGAGGTGTGTAGAAATAATGGAAGAGAGACTGAAGGCGCTTGAAATCGCCATAAAACTCGAAGAAGATGGCAAGAAGTTTTACAATGAGCTGGCGGAGAAAGCTACCGACCCTTTTGAGGGCAGATTTTTTTTCGCACTTGCGCATGAGGAGCGAGGACATCATCTCAGCTTTTGGGATTATCGCGAGTATCTTGAGGACCCTGCTGGATGGTTTAGTATGAAAGAGGGATTCAGGTTGGATGGCGGTTGAAAGCAAGCAGAAAGATGGTCAAACTTTTTTGTATCTCCGGGAGTCCAAGAAGAGCCGCAACCGATTGGATAATTAAAGAAGCATTACGGTACGCAGAAGAGCGTTGGAACGCGGAAACACGGTACTTCTCTGTTCGCGGTAAGAAACTCAGCTTTTGCATACACTGCGACCAATGCATCAAAGAAGGAAGTTGTGTTCACGATGATGCGATGCAAGAGGTGTATTCGGGGTTCGAATGGGCAGATGCGATCTTGATTGGAACGCCAGTTTATCAAGGAACGCTCAGTGGTCAGACAAAAGTGGTTCTTGACCGTATGAGAGCATTTGCGGCGAGCACGCCTCATGCACTCACGGGAAAAGTAGGAGCTGCCGTTGCGGATGGTGGAGACCGTATAGGTGGGCAGGAGCTTGCAATCAGGGCTATAACAGATTTCTATGTGATAAATGAGATAATCCACGTAGGGGGCGGTGCGTTCGGTGCAAACCTCGGTGCCACCTTCTGGTCGAAGGATAAAGGTGCCGCAGGCGTTGAAGTGGATAAAGAAGGTTTGAATGGCCTTTATAAGACGGTAGACCGGCTTATGGGGGTCTGTTTTATGATGCAGGGAGGTGAAAAGGGTATATGAGCACGAATAAAAGGATAGCATGGGGTATTACAGGCTCCGGGGATCATATGCGCGAGTCTGTTGTGCTAATGGAGGAGCTCGCAAAGAAGTACAACCTGGAGGTTCATGTTTATCTCTCCAAAGAGGGCGAGGTTGTTTTAAAGTACTACAAGCTTTTGAAAGAAGTAAAGGGGAATTTTCCAAGGGTGAGCGTAGAAAAAGGGCCAAATGCACCTTTTCTTACAGCAAAACTCCAGTTAGGTACGTACTCGTTGTTTTTAATCACGCCCGCTACGGCAAACACCGTGGCAAAGATGGCATATGGCATCGCTGATTCGCTTATCACCAATTCTGCAGCACAAGCTATGAAGGTGGATGTGCCGGTGTATATCTTTCCCGTAGACCAGAAAGAGGGCGAAATAATAACAAAGCTGCCCAACGGCAGTGACTTGAAAATACGCATACGGAAAGTGGACGTGGAGAACGTAGAGAAGTTGCGAAGAATGCAAGGTATCACTGTCTTGAGCCGGCTTGAAGAGCTGGAAGATGTGGTGAAGACGCTTGGTTAATTGACGCTGAAGTAATCAATCGGGGTCATACTTTAACAAAAAGACGGTATGAACGAACTAACGTGAAATTATAAAAAAGAAAAAAAATGTTGTGCGTGTTTCACATCCACATTGCACAGCACTTCTTTAAGAAGCTTGTTAGTATTCTGCTTTAGCCGTTTTTCAGGTAGGTAAGAAGTCTGATGTTTTATATAATGATGGAAACAATTTCATGAACGGTGGTACATTGAAATCAGATATAGGCAATCTCGGCCGGTATAGCTGCGATGATGGTGCTATTTACAAAACCACCAATACTTGGAAGTGGAATAGCTATAGGAGAGAGCGTTAAAAAATGGCAAAGAAAGAATTGGATGTGTTGTTAAAGGAAGAGCGGGTTTTTGAGCCCCCTAAGGAGTTGGTCCAGCAGAGCAACATTAAGAAATGGATGGATGAGCATAAAATCAAAAACTACGATGAATTGCTCTCCAAAGCCCAGAACATAGAGTGGTATTGGAGCGAAGTTGCGAAGGAACTCGATTGGTTCAAGCCATGGAGTAAAGTGCTCGACGATAGTGATGCACCGTTCTACAAGTGGTTCACGGACGGTAAGATGAACATAGCCCATAACGCCCTTGACAGACACATGGATACCGGACATAAGAACAAAGTGGCGTTTATCTGGGAAGGTGAAGATGGAGAAGTCAGAAAAATAACGTACCGGGATCTCTACAATGAGGTGAACCGATTCGCAAATGCATTGAAGAGCCTTGGCGTAGCGAAAGGCGACAGAGTAGCGATTTACCTGCCAATGATCCTGGAGTTACCGATGGCGATGCTTGCCTGCGCGAAGGTCGGGGCCGTTCACTCGGTCGTTTTCTCTGGATTCAGCGCGAAGGCGTTGCGAGATAGAATAAACGATTGCAAAGCAAAGGTGCTTATAACCGTAGATGGGTTCTACAGGAAGGGGAGCGTCATCAATGCAAAGGCGAGCGCGGATGAAGCATTACTGGATGCAGCATCAATAAAGAACGTGGTTGTGGTCAGACGTATGAAAAGAGAGGTTTCAATGTCTGATGACCGGGATCTCTTCTGGGACGAACTTATAGCGGGCGAATCCACTCGTGCAGAAACGGAGGAGATGGATTCAGAGGATCTGTTGTATATACTCTACACCTCCGGTACTACCGGGAAGCCTAAGGGAATCGTACACGTGCATGGAGGCTATGCAGTTGGAACCTATGGAACTCTCAAGTACGTCTTCGATCTGAAGGATGAGGACATCTGGTGGTGTGCGGCTGACATAGGTTGGGTTACCGGACATTCATACATCGTCTATGCTCCGCTGATGCTTGGTGCGACATCGTTCATGTATGAGGGCGCACCTGCATATCCCCACGGTGACAGATGGTGGGAGATGATAGAAAGACATGGCATAACGGTACTCTATACCGCGCCAACAGCAATCAGGGCTCATATGCGCCTTGGAGACGAGTGGCCGAAGAAAAATGACCTTAGCAGTCTCAGAATACTCGGAAGCGTTGGTGAACCGATAAACCCTGAGGCATGGATATGGTACTACAAGCTTATTGGAACTGAGAGATGCCCGATAATGGACACATGGTGGCAGACAGAGACCGGAAGCTTTATGATCTCTCCCCTGCCGATCACGCCACTGAAGCCTGGGTCGGCAACGCGGCCGTTGCCGGGGGTTGATGCAGACATCTACAACGAGGATGGCGAATCTGTCACCAGCAAAGGAGGGTATCTAGTAATCAAGAAACCGTGGCCTGCTATGCTCAGAACACTCTACGGTGACCCGGAGCGGTACAAAGAAGTATACTGGAGCAGGTTCCCTGGCGTGTACCTGGCAGGTGACGTTGCAAGGAAGGATGCAGATGGTTACTTCTGGATTCAAGGTAGGTACGATGATGTGGTTAATGTTTCAGGGCACAGGATAGGGACAGCGGAGATCGAGTCCGCTCTGGTAAGTCACCCTGCAGTTGCCGAGGCAGCGGCTGTTGGAATACCCCATGAATTGAAGGGCGAGTCGGTCAGGGTATACGTCATCCTCAAGGAAGGGCAGACTCCCTCTGCAGAGTTAAAAGATGAGTTGAGGACATGGGTGAGGAAGGAGATCGGTCCGATAGCGGTACCGGATGAGTTGTACTTCGTGGAGGATCTGCCGAAGACAAGAAGCGGTAAGATCATGAGGCGAGTTATAAAGGCTAAGGCGCGTGGTGAGCCAGTTGGAGACATCTCAACGCTTGCAAACCCCGAAGCAGTCGAGGCGTTAGACAGGGCGATCTAAGCCCTTCTTTTCTTTTTTTATTTTTTCTCTTTCGTCTTCTTGCTAATGTTTTTTTCTATTCACTCTCTGACGATACGCTTTATCACCGGTTTATTTCATCGAGAAAGGATATGCCGCATGATCGCTTGCAGGAATTTGTCATCATTGATTATACAAAACAGATGGTGATTCTTGCGGTGGTAAAGGAGGAAGGAGAGGAGGAGAAAGAGAAGATTATAGGGATAGGGCAATATTATGTAGACGAGGTTACGCATACTGCGGATGTCGCGTTCGCCGTACGGGATGTTTGTCAGGGCAAGGGGATGGGCACGGAATTGCTTTCTTATCTCACGTACCTGGCGAAGAAACAGAGTCTTCTTGGTTTTACTGCGGAAGTGCTGATGGATAACAAGCCTATGCTCCGTGTATTTGAAAAAGCGGGCTTTAACGTTGAGAAGAGCAGTGCTGAAGGGATATATGAGCTGAAGATGCTGTTCTGGAAGGGATTATGGCCAGTACTCCTCAGAAGGGTTTTGGGTGGTTCTTGATATAGACTTCAGAGAACATAACCGCCAGTAATACGCCTCTTCCGTTAGCTTCAAATACAATTTACGTACCAGACAATTACGCAAAGATTCAGTGGGCGGTGGATAATGCTACGGAGGGTGATACGATTATTGACGGAACTTACACTGAAAACATAAATATGAATAATCCGGTAGATTTAAATTTAAAGGAGGCAGAAAATGGCTACGGAAGCTGAGATAGTAAGAAAGGTTTTAAACATCGCAGAAAGGGAACTCACCCTTGAGGAATATGCCAGATTCCTGGCAGTAATAACACCTAAAGTTGGTGATTCTGTAAAAGAGCTGAGGGAATACAGAGACAAAGCCACCTATGAGGAAATACTGGAGAGATTAAAGAGAAGAGGGGCAAGGATTATCCCTTGATTTGAGTAAGGATATTACCTTGTTAGCTGTGATAGTTCCCAAAAGTTAGCAGATGAATTTTAGGCGGTTTTAGAGCATACAAGAATGAAACGAAGAGGAGCGAATATTGCTTAGCGTCTCTCAACCGGAAAATTGTTGCAATCAAAAAATCGGAAGTGTCAACTTGTTGGGTGCTGATACTAATATCCTTAATTTTAAACCGTATTTTTCGTAAATGCCGAATAATTTTCAAAGTGAATGTGCTATAACACCCAATAACTTTACAACCCTGCAATCAGAAGAATCACCATAAACAGACGAGAAGAAACGGCTTCATCGAAACCTTGCCACGCCCACCCTTTTACAATACTCAGCAATCGGACAAATACTGCATTTAGGGCTGATCGGTGTGCAGATGTTCTGACCGTGCATAACGAGCAGGTCATTAAAGATTATCCAGTATTTTTCAGGAAGCAGGTCACGTAACGCGAATTCCGTTTGGTGAGGCGTTTTGGTCGCTACGAGTCCCAGGCGATTGGATATTCGGTGGACGTGCGTATCAACGGCGACACCCAATTTATTGTAGCCCATCGTGACAACGATATTCGCGGTCTTTCGACCAACACCTTTAAATTTCAAGAGCTCTTCGAGCTCGTCTGGGATGCGTGAATCGTACCGCTCGATCAGGACGCGGCAAATCTCGAGGATTTGCTCAGTCTTCCTATGGTAAAAGCCAACTGGATAAATTAAAACTTCTATCTCCTCCTTCGTTAGTTTTAGCATCTCCGCAGGTGTTTTTGCACGTGCGAACAACCGTTTTGTAGCTTCGGCAGTCACTGCATCCTTGGTCCTCAGACTCAAAATACATGAGATTAGAACGAGAAAAGGGTCTTTTGCGTTGTTTGAAACGTCCATCAATGCTGATGTGTTGTTGTGGTACCGTTCCGTAAGAATCAGCACGATTTTTTCGATATCCATAGGCACGTTCGTTCTCTCACCTTCCTCTGTTCTAAAAAGATCAGTTTATATTTTATCTTATCTACAATCCAACTAACGTTCGGAATCCTGCTGTATCGCGATGTATGGATAGGAGCATGCATACTAACTATACAACTACCTAAAAGGAATGACAAGACGCCTAAAACAGAGAACGAACAGTAGTTTAAGCCGATTTCCTCCTCAAATAGTTCGTAAAAGCGTCTAATTCTTTCATGAGTGCCTCTAACTTTTCATAATCGTCTTCCAGCTCCATTCCCTTCTTGTGCTCTAAAAAGAATCGGACAAGCGTAATAACATCTTTTATATCACGATCGGTAATCTCAACATCTTCATCAATACAGCAAAGAGAAGTCCAATAGGTCCATGCTTCTTTATCAAATCCATACGGATTTAACATACAATGGACGATAAAACCAATCTGTCCTGTGTTCCACTTTGAAATTGGAATCGTCTCTTCTAATTTTGTTCTACATTGCGACGCAATTGCTATAAGTTCACAATTATCAGGATCCTCATCACCGAAACCAATAACCAAATCAGGATACTCCTTTTTCAGTTCGGTTTCTATAAGGTCTTTGATACGTTTTCCATCTTCCACTTTGGCACCAAACATTACGCGCTTCGACTTCATGAGTAGCGTGAACCAGTGGTACGGCTGAGTGAGTTCCTTAAGTTTAGCCTCTACGTTCACTCGCACCTTATTCAATTCATCATGCGTACTCGGAACTCCTCTTCCCGCGGGATATATATCGTAAACAAACCATCTTTCAGGCATTTATCTTATCTTTTCCCTCCTCTCACGTACGTAACTTACCTGTGATTACTATCCTATTTCAGTTTCGTATCACTTATAATACGTTCTATGAGCTGCGTCATCTCAGCCTCGAGTCTTGCCATTTCCTCAGCAGCCTCATCTCTCTTTTTCTTCAGTTCAAGCCAGTAGTGGTATTTTTCATGTCCTAACAGTGCGTTCAACTGCTGTTCCTCGTTATCAAGCTCTTTCATCCGTTTGGTAAGCGCTTCACGCCTCTTACTAAGCTCTTCCTGCTTATTGGTAATCCGTATTATCCCTTTTTCCACCATTCGTGGGAATTCAGGATTTAATTCAGGATCTTTTTCCTCTTCCAGCGATGTCTTCATCTGTTTTTTCTTTTCTTCAAACTCTTCAATCTGCTTGTTAAGCGCGTCCATTCTACTGTTAAGCGTTTCCCGCTCTTTTTCAAACCTCGCTTTTTTCGTCTCTCCCCACTCTTCGATATTGCCACTCTCAACGCTACTTCTCATAGTAATCAGTTATGCTCGTCCAACTTAAATATTATATAAAATTAGGCGGAAGCTCGTTTAATCCCTCGGTGTAAAACAGCTCCTATTCACTCATCTCCTCTATTTCCATCTCTTCTATTCTTGCTATTCCCAGCCCCTTATCCTGAGCCAACTTTATATGAGGTACTGAGAGTGGATTCAATCCCAGGATATTGGCACCAACGGCATCTGCAGCAACGGGATCTTTGGAACATATCATCAAATCGTATCTTGTCACTTCCCTGCCTAATTCCTTATCACTGCTTTCTATTCCATCGATTAAAGCCAAATCTGGCTTTGTGTAAAGATTGATGTCAACAATGTTCTTGGTTAAGCCAAGGAGATGGAATCTGGCTTTTCTACCTATGGTTGCACCCATCATGTTTTTAAGTGATAATGTGACCTCGGTCATCGAATGCCGTTTCAGAACCGCTGCTGAAATCAGGAAAGCGTTTTTCAACGTAAGAGGGAACTTAAATTCTTTCAATCTCAACGCTTCAGGGTCTTTCATGAGCTCATAATCATCTTCATTGAGGTCCACTAATGGTGTCCCTCTTCTTTCGGCAAGTTCAACATATCCTAAATCAAGAAATGCTTTATTCGTTCCTCCCCTGCACATTCCCGAGCCTTCCGCAATAAGTATCTCGTTTGCCTTTCCCGTGAAATAATTTATGAGGCATTCGACCGTTTTTGGTGACGTTGTTACAGGATACGGGCGATTGATAATCAAATTCGGTTTTATCACCACTTTATCTCTGTACGGATTGATTCCTAATGCAGTAAGAGCTCTTTCAACCATATTTTCGCGATTTTTCCCCCTCACGATGACGACTTTTGACATGGTATCATTCCGTCATTTGTAGAAAGTGCATCAGCACCTCATTCTCCTCATCCGTCCTCACGGAGAACCGGATATGGGTAGGCAGGCCAAAGGAAGTGCAATCCCTCACCTGGATGTCATGCTTCAAGAGCTTCTTTTTCATTTCTCCTGCATTACCCACGTCAAGGATATAAAAATTCGCGTCTGTTTGTACGCCCATTGCTCTTTCTATCTTTCTCTTACTCCGTTCTATTCTCTCTCTTGTCTCAGCCAAAAAATTATCACCGTTTGTACCGATCACCGCTGCACCTACCTTCTGTGCACACACGCTCACGCTCCACGGCACTTTTATTTTCTCCAGCTCCGTTATAATAGCCTCTGATGAAATCGCATATCCTATTCTTATACCAGGTATAGCAAACGATTTCGTTAGAGACCGTAAAATAATCATATTGTGCGTAGAAAATTTATGCGCGGGGAACGCATCCGTTACAAAATCCGCGTATGCTTCATCGAGCACAACTAACGCATCAACCCGCTCCGCTGCTTCTAATATCAGCGTTACTTCATTTTTATCGAGATACTGCCCTGTTGGATTGTTCGGATTGCAAAGGAAGACGACATCATCGGTTTTCATCTCTTGCACTATTAACTCTGGATTGATTCGCAGTGAGGGCATTTTTACACGTTTGATCTGCGCACCCAGCAGCTTTGTCGCAGTCTCGTATTCGCCATACGTGTGCTGCGGTATGAGCACTCGATTCTTTACAAAAGCAAGCGCTACAAGCTGTATGAGTTCAGAAACACCGGCGCCAACCAATACTTCGGGCTGCTCGCAGCCGAATTTTTCGGCTATCTTCTCTCGTAGCGCGCGGCATTCGGCATCTGGATAAAGATGTATCTCTTCTATTGCTTCTTGTATCGCGTTGGAAACGAAATCCGGTGGCCCGTAAGGGTTTAGATTCACGCTGAAGTCTATTATCCTGCTTTTCTTGTTTCCTTCTATTTTTCCTCCGTGCTCACAGACTCTTAGCCCATCTAACGCAGCTCGCGGTTTGACCACTTTTTATCACCGGATTGAATACTTAATTAGTAATTCTTAAGATATGTCGTCAACAAGAATAAAAGAAGTTTTTAGTCACGTTCAAATAACCTGCATAGAAGTTGAAGCAGAAAAGAACTTAAAAAACGGTGACTCTACATAAAGTGAACAAAAATTGGTGTGATGCCATGTCAAAGAGTGCGAGGTTGGAGTGGTTTAAAGGAGAGCTGTTTCCTTTTATTTTGCTGTTTGCCTTAGCCTTTACAATACGCTTTATGGGTGGCGCGTGGGAGACTAAATGGGATAACGATGCTTATATGGCAAGACAGGCAGAGCATATTTATTCTTTCGGACATCCGGCAGTTCCAGACCCGTTCAGTTCAGCGCCCTTGTATCAGCCCGGTATGGCTTATCTCCTTGCCTTCGTGGGATGGATAATTGATCTTATCCCCTTCAAATTCACGCAGTCCAGCATGGTTATTTCCGAAGGGCTGGCGCCACCCTTGCTCGGAGCAGCTACCGTGCTGGTCATATACTGGTTTGCAAAAACCCTGTTCAATAAGTCTGCTGGAGTCGTTGCGGGACTGCTCGCGTCCTTCTCCCATTTCCTAATCTTCAGAACCATGAAAGGGTTTGTCTTCCACGATGCTCTTTCACTTTTTCTAATCCTTTTAACTGTTGTAGTTGCATGGAAAGCGCTCAAAATGGTTGAAAATCCTTTTCCCAGTGATTTCAAGAATCAATCAATCTATCTGGCCACTATTCTCGCTCCGGCAATTCTTATCGGCGTTACGGGTTTCACGTGGGGTGGATACTTCATCCTTCATGCGATACTGATTTTTTATGGTCTTCTTTTAACCGTTTTCATTTTGATTCACCGCGCTTCTATGAGAGGATATAAGTTTTATCTGATGAAAAAGTGTGTGTTCATCTGTTCTACTCTGCTTTTTGGAACTATAATAGCGTTGATTCTCTATCCAGTGCGTGGGTCCTCGGAGATTTTAAGAGCTGCACAGATGCTGCGATTTGCAGAAAGTCCTCTGGTCTACAAATTCACAGGCGACCTCATGCCACCGAGACTCGAAAGCTTTGAATCGCTTTTTGGAACATTACTGGTGGTTGGGATTGCCCTGACCGCAATCGGTGTATACGGTCTTTACAAACGCGATAGGAAAAGTGGTTTGTATCTCCTTGCCGCACTGCTCGCTACCATGGTTCCGGCAGTCCGGGCATACCATTTCATGGATATGTTCTCGATGTTTGTGTACATATCGCTCGGCATCGGTGCCTCTTTCATATTAGAAGGAATAGCGAGGCAGGAACTCCAAAAAACGATATGGAAAAAGCTGGCGGCAGTTGCCGTTATCTTAATCATAGTCATCGCATTCGTAAACCCTGTCATTGGTTCCTTAGAGAATTTTGAAAAACCCCTATGATATACAACTTTTTATATGTTCATACATATAATCATATATTATGAAAAGTTTAATTGGCTTCGGGCAGAAGGAGGCGTACAAGCGAGTGGAACAGCTTGGCGATCGGCTGGCGGAG
>JAUWQN010000086.1 GCA_030611045.1 Methanosarcinales archaeon | reverse complement strand
AGTAATTTTGCAATTAGTAAGGACGCATGATTTTAGCATGATAATGAAGATTCCTAAGTACCTTCAGTTAGTGTTTGTGCGTCAAAAAGGGAGCGAATACGTGACGGCATGGTATTTGCATTATGTTTTGGATTATATAAGGATGGCACCGGCACTCACCGCAGAGGAGATACTAAAAAGAACAGAAGACAGATTTGAGCCCTGTCAAGAGTTAGAAAACATCAAAAAGTTTGTGATGGAATACGCAGAAGACATAGTACACGATTGTAGGGCGTAGAATTTTATCGCTTGAATACTACGTAACAATACCGTGATAACGTTACGCTCCGAGAAAGGAACACTTGTTGTAAAGAGCAATTTCAAGCTACCGCATACCGTGTGGGACATGAGGTCCGGCTGTTATAGATGCTTGCCGATGTTCTACCGCGATTTGATAGAGTATCTCAAACTCTCCAAGCTCGATTACGAAGATGCTGTTCTGAATCTGCTGCCGATGCCGAATTTAACCTGCACTATAACCTTGCGCGATTATCAAAAAGATGCTTTGCACACTTGGCTCCAAACAAGAAATGGCGTTCTGGTTTTACCGACCGGTGCGGGCAAGACGGTAATAGGAATAAAAGCGATTGCCGTGCTGAATGTTCCAACATTGGTTGTCGCGCCAACGCTGGAACTGGTCAAGCAGTGGAAACATGAGCTGGAGGAGAAGCTTGGACTGGAAATTGGTACATACAGCGGCGAAGGGCACGTATTAAAGCCAATAACAGTAGCAACCTATGATACCGCATATTTGAGAGCGGAAGAGCTTGGCAATCGTTTCCTCTTCTTGCTCTTCGATGAGGTGCACCATCTGCCATCTCCGGGCTATGCGAACATAGCCGAGATGTTTATCGCTCCGTACCGGCTGGGATTGACTGCAACGTACGAACGAGAAGATGGACGACACAAAGAACTCGAACGACTGGTAGGGGGGATGGTGTATGAAATAGGCATAGATAAACTAAAAGGCAAGCATTTAGCAGAATATACAACGCAGAAAATCGTTACTGATTTGACGGATGATGAACGAAAGGAATACGAGAAATATCACACGGTATTCACCGATTTCTTGAAAGAAAAGCACATAATTCTGAAATCACCTAAAGATTTTAGATTGCTGGTTATGCGGAGTGGTCGTGATCCGAGAGCGAGAGAGGCGTTGCTGGCACGAAACCGAGCGAGAAGAATAGCGTTAAACTCACAATCGAAGTTACAAGTCCTATCTGAAATTCTGGAGAATCATTTCGGTGAACGGAGGATAATATTTACGGAGCATAATTCGTTAGTCTATGCAATCTCCAAAGAGTTCCTTATACCTGCGATTACGCATACCACGCAGAAAGATGAGCGAGCGGAAATTTTAGATAACTTCCGAACGGGAAAGTATAAAACAATAGTGACCTCTAAGGTTCTGGAAGAGGGCATTGATGTGCCAGAAGCATCTGTTGGCGTTATTCTGAGTGGCAGCGGGAGCAAAAGGGAATATAAGCAGCGATTGGGCAGGATATTACGGAAGAAAGAAGGTAAACTGGCAGTTCTATACGAAATCGTATCAAAAGGGACGACTGAGATTGGTATTTCGAGGAGACGCAAACATGCTACCAAGTGACCTGCTCATCACAAGGATAAAAAAGGACAATATCTATCCCGATTTCGCTCAGCTTGACGCAGCAGAGCATCTGGAATTGGCTGAGGAGCTTATAGACGTTTACAAAAATTTGACCGGCAAGAAGAAGAGCGAAATAGATGAACTCCTGGAGGAACTTGAACAGGGCTTGAATTTCAAACGTGTGCGTGGCTTGAGAACGCTCTTGGAGCGGAGATGCACGTTTACATCGCAATTCACCATCGACCCAGTTCAGGCTCGTAGAGCGGTTTTCGAGGTCGCAAACCGCAAAAAAATCGCGAACAGAAAAGAAAGAGCGGAGGTTATTGAGTTGGTTGCTGATGCTCTGAACGTTTCGGTTGGTGATTTAGAGCACTCGTTATGGGCAGACCTGGAGTCTGAGGTTATATTAGTGAATTTTGAGCCTTTGAGTCCCGAAGAGCTGTTAAAGTGGTATAACCTTTCGCTTGCTCAAACGCTGCTGTTCAAATCCACTGGTATGACCATCGCAGTTAAAGGCAAAGCGCCAGAGATTTTCAGGGCGATAAAGTATTTTGGCTTGATGTATCTCCAGGAGGGGCGAGATAGAATAAGGGTTGAAGGAGCGTCGTCATTACTGAAATTGAGTGAGAAGTACGGCACAGCGCTGGCAAAACTGCTGCCCATAATCGTCAAGAGCGAAGAATGGGAGCTCGATGCTGAGATTGTTATTAGACGCGAGACACCGCGGATTTATCATTTCGTCATGGACAGCCGGGACAGAAATCTGTTGTTGCGTGAAGATTTGATGCATGAAGAGGCGACAACGACCTTTGACAGCAGTATCGAAAAACGGTTTTATCATGAGTTTGCAGCCTTGCCCGCAGCGAAGAGCTGGAAGTTGATACGCGAGCCTGATGTGATCTTCACAAGCAAAGGCGTGTTCATACCTGATTTCAAGTTCATACATAAAGAGCTTGATATCGAGACCTATTTTGAGATCGTCGGGTTCTGGACTGAGGATTATATCAGACGAAAACTGGCAAAACTACGAGCTTTACCGTTTACGATGCTAGTGGCCATCGACAAAAACTTAGCATGCTTCAATGTCGCGCAGTTCGATCTGGGTCTCGATCAACCCGTGATACTGTACAGCAAAAAAGTTCCAATTGGTGACGTAGTCAGGTATTTAGCGGAGATCGAGCAAGAAGCGATAACGAAACAGGTTGAGCAGTTGAAGGAAACGGAGATAGAGCTTGAAGGTAATCTAATATTCCTCAAAGAACTCGCTCAAAAATACGGGATGAGTCAGGAAGCTTTAAAAAAGTGCGTGAAAAATCCTGAGTATGTGGTGTTCAAAGAAGTCGTGGTTAGCAATAAGTTGTTAAGGGAAGTAAAGGGAAAACTGTTGTCTATAAAATCATATGTAGAGGCACGGAGGGCTATTGAAGATACAGGACTGAAGAATGTAGACGAAGTGTTAGCACATCTTGGGTTTACAGTGCAATGGAAAGGGTTGGACGCCAGTGCGGCAACCATTGCGCTTCAATAAGTGTTGTATTAAACTTCCAAAAAATTCTAACGGCGAGCTACCCGTACTTCGGCAAAGAGTGGGCCTTCGTCAAGATTATCAACAATGAATCTCTGATCTTGCACCAGTCCTTTAAGCAGATCTTCCTCTGTGAACAGCAAATAACCTTTCATAACGAATTCTGTGTGCAATTCAATTATAGAGAATTTTGAAAAACCCCTATGATATACAACTTTTTATATGTTCATACATATAATCATATATTATGAAAAGTTTAATTGGCTTCGGGCAGAAGGAGGCGTACAAGCGAGTGGAACAGCTTGGCGATCGGCTGGCGGAG
>JAUWQN010000059.1 GCA_030611045.1 Methanosarcinales archaeon | reverse complement strand
GAAAAACCGAAAGATATTTAAGTGGATTTTTGAAAGAGAGAATAAGCAATGTTAAGACCAGTTTCTATGAGCAGGATAGAGATAGCAGCGATGAAAGAGTTTAAGGATGAGGTGATCAAGAGGTTACATGAACTCGGAGTCGTCCAAATCACGGAATATAAGGGGTCGAGCGAGAGCGAAGCGTTTTTGAAGAGCATGCCTGTTGACACGACTGTAAAGGATACGTCGAAACTGATAAGGGGGATGAGTGAGATAATAGATGTTTACGATGAGGTGAAGCCAGAGCCTTCGGAAGGTATGGTCAAAAAAATTTTCAATCCCGAGCCTCCGAAGAGGATGGAAATAGTGGGTTTGAAGAATGCAAAAAAGGAGAAGATAATAAAAGATGCGAAGAATATCCTCCAGGATGTTAAAGGAGAGATAGAGAAGACACTTATGGCGTATAGAGCGCTGGAGATAGAAATAAACGAGTTGAAAGCCTCAAAAGAGCCTTTGAAGAAAATTAAAGAGTTTGATATAGAATTGAAGTATGCTGGAAAGGGGCATCGCATCAGTATTTTCATGGGGGTGTGCCCGGATGAGGCGCTCGAAAACGTAATTTCAGACATAGAGGAAGTAACTTCAGGATTATCTTATTTCGAGAGTGCGAAAAGCGGTGAGAATGAATCTGCATGTGTTGTTGCCTGTTTTAATGAGAACGTAGAGGAAGTTCTGACGAGGTTGAGAAGAGACGGATTTGAAAGAATAGAATTGGAATTTGAGGGTACGCCGCTGGAAGAGATAGGGGAGATAGAGAAAAGGATAAAGGAGAAGGAGCTCGAGAGGGAGAACGTAAAGCGGATATTAGCGGAGAGTGCGGAGAAGAGAGAGGACGATTTAGTCGCTTATAGGGGATTATTGAGGATATTAGAGGAAAGAGGCGAGATTCAGAGGAGTTTTGGCGAGACCGAGCGAGTGATCTTTTTACGTGGCTGGATTCCGGAGGATAATGTGGATGCGGTTTCAAAAGAAGTTAATACAATATCAAACGGTCTTTGTGCTATTAATGCAGAATCGCCGGAGCCAGAAGAGGAAGAGGACGTTCCAGTTCTTCTGAAGAATCCTAAGTTTTTCAAGAGCTTTGAAATTCTTACGAAGCTATATGGCACACCAAAATACAACGGTATTGACCCCACGCTTTTACTCACACCTACTTTCATCTTCTTCTTCGCATTAATGCTGGCGGATGCGCTTTACGGGCTAATATGCGTGATTTTTGGAGTTTTACTTCTACGGGGAATTGGAAAGTACAACGAAATGATGAAAGATGCATCAATAATACTCACTTCTGTTGGTGTTGCTACGTTCGTAATAGGAGCGTTGACGGGAGGATGGTTTGGGGACTTTGCAATTGAATATCTGCATTTAGATATTTTAAAGTCACTAATTATACTTGATCCGCTAAGGGATGTGAATATTTTCTTAGTGTTAGTGTTGCTTATAGGGGTTCTCCATCTTGATCTCGGGATTATTACGAAGATAATATACGATATAAAAAGAGGAATGCCAAAAGAGGCATTAAAAGGTAATTTATGGTTCATTATTGCACAAATTGGGGTGATACCTTTCATAATGCGCTCTACGAATCCGGGTGGCGCGGAATCTTATGGCATATTACAGATGACGGGCGTCCTTCTCCTCATTGTCTCCTTTATTTCACTCCTATGGAGTCACAAAGTGATGTTCTTCTTTGGTATAACCGGTGCAATAGGGGACGTATTATCTTATGCGAGACTTATGGCGCTCAGCCTCTGCACTTTTGGCATAGCGATGGCGGTAAACATTTTAGCGGGACTTTGTAATATTGTGCTTGGTGTAATTGTATTTATATTTGGACATACGCTCAATTTTGCGATAAACGTCTTGGGCTCATTCGTTCACGGCATTCGTCTCGAGTATGTCGAATTTTTCACCAAGTTTTATGAGTCAGGAGGGGATGAATTCCATCCTTTTAAAGAGCGAGAAAGCGTGGTATTTAAATAGGATAAAGAAATGAATGAAATAATAGGAGAGACAAAATAAATGATAAGTGAAGGAGTAGCTCTTGCGACTATAGGCGCAGGTATTGCGATGGGAGTATCAGCGATAGGAGCGGGTTTAGGAGTAGGAATCGCGGGCGCAGCAGGGGCGGGAGTAGTCTCGGAAGACCCTAAAAAATTTGGTCCCGCTTTAGTTTATCAGGCGCTTCCTCAAACGCAAGGCATATACGGGTTCTTAGCTGCGGTGTTGATCTTGCTCGGCGCAGGATTGCTTGGAGGCGGTGCGGGAGTTGAGTTAACGCCGGAGATGGGCTGGTTATGCATAGGAGCAGGGATAGCCACGGGTCTGGGTGGTTTAACGGCTATAGGGCAAGGAATCAGTGCTGCGGCTGCTATGGGCGCAGCAGCGAAGAGACCGGAAGTATTTGGGCAGGGTATGGTGTTCACCGTGATGGCGGAGACGTTTGCAGTGTTTTCCCTACTTATCACCATCCTGATACTGGTAGGAGCAGGGATACTATAAGTCACGGACTCTTTGCGATGCCCGGAGAAATAAAAGGTTGGATGGGATAATGGTAGTAGCCAATTTTACCGCTCTACTTGTATTACTTTCTATTATAGCGGGCTTATTGGGTTTTGTATGGTGGAGAATAAGGGATGTCATTCCTTTTTTATATCCCACGGGCGTGATAATGGCGAAGGAAGCGAAATTGCTGGATGATAGTAAATTCGAGGACCTCACTTTGTTGCCTCTTGAAGAGTTCCCATCATTTTTTGAAAACACAGAATATGGGGGGCATATAGAATCGGAGTCGTACGAAGGGATAGAGAGGGGTTTACTTCTCTTTAAGAAGGATTTGCACTATGAAATCTTCGATTTGATCCCTGATAAATTTAGTGATATTTTTGATTTCTTGATGAAAGAGTGGGATGTTATAAATTTGAGAACGGTCCTCACAGGAGTGCACGCGGGATTATCCGCGGAAGAGGTAAGAAGTCGCTTGATAGAGGAGGGAGAGATGTTTGAGAAGATATCCAATTTAGCTGGAGAGGAGATAGAGAGGATAGCATCAACTTTTGAAGGAACACCGTTAGAAGTTGCGATAGAAGAATATAGTAGAGCAAGGGATTTCTCTGGCGTAGATGTTGCGCTGGGGAAGTGGATAATAGAGGATACTTTTACGAAATTGGATGGTAGGAGGGAGAAAGGGCTGCAGGTGTTTAAAAGGTATTTGGAGATCTATACTGATTGTTTAAATCTTAAGACGATGCTTAGGGGAAAGGAAGGGGGTGCAACCGAGGAAGAAATAAAGAGATTTTTGATAGGAGCAGAGGTTACGAGGGTGTATGGGGAAACAGAAGGTGCGAGGGAATTTTTAGAGAGGATGAGAGAGACGAGATATGGGTATCTGATAGTTGAGGTTGATGAGGACGTGATGAAGATGGAGCATAGGATAGATGAAGCAATGCTGAGAGCGGTGAAGCGACTGTCCTCTGAGGAAGCGTTTGGATTGGGCCAGATAATAAAATTTTTAACTCTGAAAGATACGGAGATAAGGAATTTGAAGCTGATAGCAAAGCTGAAAGCGGAAGGGGTAGGCATTGATAGGATAAAGGAAATGGTGTTTAGAGTAGGAGAAGGAGCCTGAACTACTGGTTTGGCTGCGATGTCCGAGATATTTTTTCCATTGGTTAAAAGAAGCGAGGGTTTCGACGCACTAAAAAGAAGAGTCATTGATAAAGGCTTTTGCACTTATTGCGGAGCATGTGCTGCTTTCTGTGAACATATCGTTCTCAAGGAAATACCGGAACTTGTGGAAGATTGCTCCCTGGGGTATGAGGATGTGATTAAATGTGGAGAGACTGGAATTTGCTACGATGTCTGCCCGATGACGGAAACGAACGAGCAGGAGTTGGAGGAAGCTTTTCTTGAGGGCAAAAGGGATGAAGAACTTGGAATTGTGCGAAAGTTAACCGCAGGCTCATGCGTGAGAGCGGGGCAAGGGCAAGACGGAGGGGTTGTAACTTCTTTGCTCCTTTCAGGACTGAAAAGCGGGATTTTTGATTGCTGTATTATTGCGACCCGAGGAAGTGGCTTCAGGGCAGAACCAGTTATAGCAGGCTCTGCAGAAGAAATAAAGGAAGCGAGTGGCACTAAATATGTGGCAGTGCCGATGGTGTCGAAGATGGGGGAAGCGATAAAAGAGGGTAAGAGGAAGATAGCAATTGTGGGAACTCCCTGTGAGATAAGAGCCACGAGGAAAATACAGCACGTAATGTTCAAGGAAGTTGAAGAGATAGATATAATAGCGATAGGATTGTTCTGTTTTGAGAATTTTGATTACGACCTGCTTTCCGAAAAAACAACGGAGCTGCTTGGAATAGAACTTGGGGAAGCGGAAAAAGTCCAGATAAGTAAAGGGCGATATATAGTCAGAAGTAATGGCAAAGAGAAATCATGTAAAGTAACAGCTTTAGAAGATGCGGTCAGGAATAACTGTTTCTATTGCGAGGATTTCACAGCGAGGTTGGCGGACATCTCCGTTGGCTCGGTTGGCTCACCCGATGGTTCTTCTACCGTAATTATAAGGTCAAAAAAGGGCGAGGAACTTTTCAACTCACTTGAGGGCTTCGTTCCAACTGATGTGGACAGGGAAGGAATAATCAGGGCTGTCTCTTTGAAGAAGGAGAATATAAGATGGGGGGATGAAGTCCCGCCTATTTTGAGATTAGATTAGGAGTGGTATTAAAATGACCGTGATAACAACTGAAGAGGACTCTGTTATGCCGGAAGGGCAAAAAATAAAAGAAGTAGGAGGAGGGGATTTACAAGGTCATTATGCGTTTCCGGTCATAGTAAATGAGGATATATGTTGCGGATGCAGGATGTGTGAGGCTGCTTGTGAAAACAAAAGCATCAGTTTTGACGAGAAAAAGGGTGTCGTGACAATAAATGAAATAGCTTGTAAAGGTTGTGGTGCTTGCGTAGCTGTATGTCCCTCGGGGGGGGCGCTATCTCAAAGATTCCTCCGCGATGAACAAGTTTTTGCTGCGATTGACTCTGACAGAGACATAGAATCATGTGAGCTGTGTCCACCATCGGTGACAGTGGATTTTGAAGTACCGGGGCAGGAGAAGAGATTAATCGGATTAGTATGTGCGGCACATGCCGACCCGTTCATTATATTAAGATGCTTTGAATCAGGCGCTGATGGCGTTATGGTGATAAATTGTCGTTCTGGCGGTAAAGGGGATAGGGAAAGAGCAGAAAAGGGTGTGCGGGTAACAAAAGAACTTATGGAAACCCTGGGAATGAACCCGGAAAGAGTCCATTTGGAGTGGATTTCTCCTTTAGAGCCCGGATTTGATAAAAAGATGGCTGAATTTGTCAGTCGTATAATATAAGACAAGCCCAAGCACGGTTTTAACTACAGATGCCGAATTTGACTGCTCAAGTATTACTTTATATTTGCCTATACGCCTTTCAGCACTTTTAACCTCCTCTCCATCTTCTCTATATCAACACTTCTTTGTGGCTTTGAAATAGAAGAAGTAGGCTTCACTGCTATTCTACATATTATGGGCTCACCCGTTGAAAAGCCAAATAAGAGTTTTGCTATTACGGCAATCCATGCATGATCCAAGCATGTTTTATTTTTTATATGAATCGGTTCTCATTCGCTTCTTCCTCAGAACAAAGTAAACGCCGTGGCTAATATTGCTATTGGGATGAATTCACCATCAACGAGCAAATCCTGTGATTTTCCTATTTTTAGCCCTTCTTTGCAAAAATATAAGATGTAGCAGTATCCGTATGCAATGGCGAAAATTAAAACGAAGAGGTATTGGTGAAAAAAGCCTGAGAGATAAGAGAACGCAAGCCAGGGTATGAGCGTTGAGTTGAGGATGAGTAGAAGATTTTTCGTTTTATGCCTTCCGAAAACTACGGGTATTGTTCTCACTCCGCTCATTCTGTCGCCTTCGACGTCTCGAACGTCGAACAAAACCGTGTTGATGAAGCACTTAATGAAAAAAAAATAAAAAATCGAGAGGATTACAACGAAATCACAAAAAGAAATGGCTAAAGGTAGGAAAGTTCCTATTACAGCCCAGGGCAATGCGACTACAATATTTTTTATGCCTGTTATGTCTTTCAATCTGAAATTTGATATTTTTATGCTGTACACGATTCCAGTGCAGAAAGGGAAAAGAATTATAAGGATAGCAAAAGGGTTTTGCAAAAAAGATAATGACAGAGCGACAATGTAAGATATTATTGCAGCCCTGATAACATAATGCTTATTTTTCTCAATAAATCCCGCCCTTTCCGGCACATTTACCGAATCTTCTTTTATGTCCGTCAGTTTATTAAAACTGTATACGGAAAAAGTAAGAAGGAAAGAAGCAATAAGCAAGCGGAAATCAACCCTTACTTCATAAAGCAAGAAAGAGAAATAGGGTAGTAGAAAGCCAATTATGGCAATGAATATAGAACTTATGGTCAAGAAAGATACGAATTTATCAAGCAATAAGTAGAAATGTTTGAGTAAATGAGATAATAAATAATCACCCTTATCAAACCTACTTTTTACATGTGCATCTTCTATATCGGTCATCGACCTGCACCCACGAGGGGGGCATCAAGCTCATTCTAAATCGAGATTCTTTCAGCCCGCTTGCGATACCATTCAAACAGTTCCTTTCCCCATTCAATCGTCTTTTTGTCAGAACTCATCAAATCCTTATTCCAGTCGTATGTTCCATCCTGGTTGAACAAGCCAAATGAGAGGAAGCGATCAGTAATAGTAAAAGCAACTTTTGATTCTTCTTTTAGCAGGTATAATTTAAATTTAGAGCTCTTATCGCTAACAATTTCTTTTAATACCCCCTGATCCATTTTTTCCAGCACTTCTTTTGTTACTACAAGCTGCACATCAATCTTTTTCCCAAGTACCAGCTCTTGAAATATGAACTGGTATTCTGGGACAAACATAGAAGATACACCCCTAATCTCTTTAGCATTTTTTAGCATGTCAACGAAGTCAGAGTATACCTTAAAAATATCAGTAGCAGGAGCTTCTGTAATTGTAGAATCCCTTAACCACCCAATCTTCTCAAGCAACTGCTCAGGAATACCGCTGAGGTCATGCGTAAGCCAGAAGTCCTCATGCTTTTTTAACACAGCAATTGCATCTATGAAATCGCATAATTTCAACGCTATAACCTCACCGATCTTTGTCAGCGCATAATCCCTATTTCCATCTTGAAAAACGAGATTATCCTTTTCGAGTTCTCTTAATGCGTGTATAGCGGTTGTAGAGCTTACTTCCAGCGCGTCTCGTAATTCACTTAGCGATTTCTTACCCCCTTCCAGGCTAATTAGAATACCTCTTCTCAGGCCAGAGCATGTAGCGAGGCGGAGAGTATTTTGAATAATTTCCGGCTTATTTTTTCTATCTAACATTGGCATTGGCATTGGTATCGCTATCGCTTTTCTACTATCTATTAATGGTTCTACTCCTCCTCCTACCATTGCCATTTATCATTATTTTACTTAAATATCGCTTATATAGTTAAAGAATTGAAATATTGCTCAATCTAAGCAACTTTGCTAAAAATAGAGAATCCCGCCTTTGAAAAAATACTCCGTCTTTCTCATCTCCGGGTCTATTTTATTGTGTATAAAGTATAACTTCCTTCCACTTTTTCCTTTCCTAACTAAGGACAATATGGAAGAAGTGGTTGTCACATCGGTTATTCTCTTTCCCTTTCTTCTCCTCTGTCTCTCAGCTATTCAAGAAGCAGCAGTAGTCTCACCACCAGAAAAAATTGGCTGTTTCCAGTTCCGCTACAATAGCCTTCATGGCGACTCATAGGATGCCGGAGTTAAGGTTTCCTCCAACGTCCGGGTCATCATTTCCTCAGCGCGGTAGCCTCGCTGATGGCTGACAGAAGGGCTGATATATGTGTACCGCAGGTTCATATCCATGGTTCAGATGACATCGGTTACGTTCTCGGCAAGTAAACGGTAGCGCTTCTAACTCCCCTGTAATTCCCTTTCCAGCTTATGCGTGTGAAGGGCTATCTCGATGGCAGTGTGTAATTCTCTTTCACCGAACGGTTTGAGGATATAGCCATAAGGCTCTGTTATCTTTGCCCGCTGCAATGTCTCGTCATCTGCATAAGCGGTGAGATAAACCACCGGAATATTGA
>JAUWQN010000040.1 GCA_030611045.1 Methanosarcinales archaeon | reverse complement strand
GATGTCGTGATAGTATCCGATTTGGCACATTATACCGAATTCTTGGCGGTAGAAATCGCAGGAGGCGTAATAAAAGAAGTCCCTTCCGGGTCGAATCACATAATTACCGGCGATACAGTCGCGGAAACGATAGAACGTGCGAAAGCGGAGACGGGAAAACTGCCAAAACTCATTATGATCGAGCATGTTGATTACAGCGTCGGGAATGTGCATGATGTAAACGGCGTGGGAAAGGTTGCGAAGGACTACGGCATCCCGTTTCTTTACAATGGCGCTTATGCCGTGGGAATGATGCCGGTGAACGGTAAGAAGATAGGGGCTGATTTTGTGGTTGGCTCCGGGCACAAGGGGATGGCTGCAGTCGCGCCTTCCGGCGTTCTGGCTACTACGGAGGAATGGGCGCCAAAAGTGTTCGGAAGCAGCCAGATCGCTGGCGATATTACCGGCAGGAGCTTCGAGAATAAAGAACCGGCGATGCTGGGTTGCACGCTGATGGGTGGAACTGTGGTCTCCATGATGGCTTCGTTCCCAGCGGTTAAAGAGCGTGTGAAGCGATGGGATGAGGAAGTAGAGAAATCAAATTACTTCGTAAATGAATTCTTGCGCATAGCAGGGATTAAAATTGTAAGCGAATATCCACGCAAGCATACGCTATCAAAGGTTGACACTCGTGATAGCTTTGACCGGATTGCGAATACGCACAAGAGAAAGGGGTATTTCCTCAGTGATGAATTGAAGAAAAAGAGGATTGTGGGCGAATTCGCAGGTTCAACACGGGTGTGGAAGCTCAATACTTATGGGCTGAGCTGGGACAGGATAAAGTATCTCAGCGAGGTGTTCATAGAAATAGCGGAAAAATATGAATTGCCAGTACTGTAGCTTGTCGACTCAATAAACCCGCTAAACGCAACATCTCAAATTCCCTGCTCCTTAGTCGAATAGGGCTACTCTCATTTCATTCTAGATTGGTCAATGTATACGTTCTACTTCCGATTGTTAGCTTTTCCGCTATACTGAACTGAAGTTCTCCATCAATCCCCGAGGCTTCACGCAAGACATCCCGTCCTGCTGATTGCCTTATTAAATCATAAGAGGCTTGCTCTATGCTGAGGATGTCCCGGGATGCAAGGGCACCAAGGTCAGGAACGAGAGCCTCCTTCTGGAAGGTACAGTCACACATTGCGGTTATATCAGTCAGGAAATTAATGAAACAGAGATTGTGTTCAAATTTTTTGATGATTGAATTTGCAGCTTCAACCAACGCCGTAATGTAGTCCTCAAACCATCCTGCGGGATTGTGCATCGCGCCGGTTGGACATGTTTCGACACAGCGTGAACAGCCAATGCACTCCACAGAATTAAGTTCCGGGAATTCTCCCATAGTGATTATGGAATAAGGGCAGGCGTTAATGCAGGTTTCGCATCGCTCGCACATTGCTCTATCTACAGCAGGCACCGAGAAGTCATGCACAGCCCTCTTGCCGTTCTTTGTGGTGCAGCCCATGCCGAGATTCTTGAGTGCTCCACCATAACCGGTGCTGATATGCCCGGTACAGTGTGTTAACGCAACCAGATAGTCTGCTTCGTAGATTGACTGTCCAATTTCTATTTGCTCTATGAGCTTCCCACCGGTATCTACCATTACGCCGCTCTTCCCCTTCAAGCCATCTGCGATTATTACGGGCGCACCAACGGTGGAGAAGTTGAAACCGTTCTTTCTTGCCGTTTCCAGATAATCAACTGCATTGTATCGCCCTCGTAGATACAAAGTCGTAGAGTCTGTGAGGAACGGTTTAGCACCTGCTTCCTTGATTGCCGCTACGATCTCACGTACAAAAGCAGGCCGAATAACGCGATAATTTATCAGTTCACCCATGTGGAGCTTTACCGCAACTAACGAACCCTCTTCTATTCCAGTAACCGCCTGGAACAGATCCCTCAATCGTGCAGGGTTGTCCAGTTCCGAGAGCCTGTAAACTTCCGCCATGTCTGTCTGTTAAGAATGTAAATCTTAATCTATTTTAATAGCGTCCAATTCTGATCTCAACTATTTTTAACCGGAGAACAAACAAGCACGAGTTAAAAATCAGTAAGTCGCTTCTGCCGTAATATCTTGCTTAGCGTCTCGAAATCTTTTATTCCTAACGGCATTCCTTCTTTTGCACGTAATCGCGCATCTATATATTCCAGTGCCTCGCTTTTAGTCTCAAACTTCTCACCACGGTGTCTGAATGCATCCCGTGCGGTTTCGCGCACGACCCAAACGCCGAGCGGAACGGAATAGCGCGGGTGGATTTCTCTGAACACTATAACACCCGCCTGCCTTTTCATCTTGTGTAACGCTTCTGCAACGGCTAATCTCGCAGCATAATATCCACCGCCTTCATTCGCTGCATATTTTTTTCTACCTGTAAATCCCTCGTATTCCTCTACGATTACTGGTCGCTGACTTGACGCATCGCTCCAGATAGAACCGGGGAACCACACCTCGAAGTTCTCGTACTCGAACAATGACGGCATCAGCAATATCAGAAAGTGATTGTCCATGTATGACGATTCATAGACGTAATAGGCGTCAACAGTCGGATATTCTTTGAGCTGCGCAGCCAGCTTCTTGAAGATGATGTCATCAGTTGCCGTGATGCTCCACCTCGTTGGAACCATCTTTTGAGCACTACTCAGTCCTAACGCACCTGAGGAAAGGATAGTGGATACTTTGTAAACGTCCAGGCCGAGGTCGTAGAGCCCATGAGCGGCTTCTACTGCTTTGATGTCGTCAGAGACAATACGGTCGACTTTCTTCGGTATCTTCGGATTCTCGGTAACTTTCATTGTTTCCACGTTCACACTGGCGCCCGTCGGCCGCAAGACATCAGAAAATGAAAGGTTGAATGACGGTTTGTTCTTGAATGTGAGTTCGACATCCACGGGCTGCTGTGCAAGGGCTATTTCAAGCATGTCCGAGACGAAGTTCGACCGCGATTTTATATGCTCGCCGTGTTTCGACCGTAGCGTTGCACTTCTTAGTTCTACGATCTTGTCCATGCCGAGACCCTGCGCGAACCACTCGCTCGGCTCTTCAAATCTGCCGGGATCAACGTCAGAGTCTAAACTTTCGAGAATGGACATCGGGCCGACTCTTACATTTGGGTAACCGATTCTGCCGACGAATACGGATGTCGAAGGACCAAAGTATTCCGTTGTGTTGGCAAAGTCAGCAAATTTAGTCTTTTGCTTCAATGCCACGAGCAAAGGGCAGGTCTTCCTTCCGCATAACAACCGCGAGCCTTTGCACACGATGCACAGCCTATACATTGATCTACAACTCCAATGGTCTTTTTAATACAACGGTGGTTCTTAGTAAGATCTCGAGGGCATAACTAAGTTCGGGTTTAAGCAGGGTTAAGAATAAATGAATCATAGAGGTGGGGGAAAAAGCTTTGAGAAGGAGAGTTGATTCCTTAAACTACAAAATATGTCAAAATTGCTAAAAATACAAGGAGCTATCTTCTTTCTATATATACGTTAGTTGTCAAATAACAGCGAAGGTGACGTAAGTAACGTGTCAGACATGATTAGAGGATTTGAAGGCTACTACCCAAAATTGGACGAGCCGATCTACATTGACCCCTCGAGTGCGGTGATCGGTAATGTGGAGCTGGGCGACCATGTCAGTGTATGGCCGCATGCGGTTATCAGAGGCGATCCTACTGCTATTCGTATAGGCTCGTGGACGAATATCCAGGACAACTGCGTAGTGCATGCTGAACATGAGCACATTACGCGGGTAGGCGAGTACTGCGTGGTGGGTCATGGAGCCATCGTTCATGGCTGCACGATCGGTGACGGCTGCATGGTGGGCATGGGCGCTATTATCATGAATGATGTTACGGTGGGTAAAAGCTGCGTGATCGGTGCCGGGACACTGCTCACCGAAGGTAAGAGCTTCCCGCCCGGTAGTCTTATACTGGGCAGCCCGGGCAAAGTGGTGCGCGAATTAAGCATTGATGAGATAGCGCATATACGAGCGGCTGCAAAGTCCTACTGGGACACGGCTGTGAAGCATGTGGAAATATTGGAAGAAAGATGACACACTGAATGTGTCAAAAAACACGGCTCCGTGGTTTTATTCGTACGAAGATAACGGTTTTGTTAGATAACAGTTATGTTGGGTAACATTTATGTTACAGACCGGATTTTTTTACTTTTCAAGATTTTTTTTCTCTGCGTTCAAAACGTTGCTGACAATTTCTAATATTCCAATACCATCACCCAACAATAAAAGTGCATCTGATGATGAAGGAAATACAGATAAATCGAAAGAGAATAAATTCCTTGCCCTTCTATCCGCGTTTAATATTGATTCGTCAACATCTTTCCCACTAGTCCCTATAACTCCTTTCTCGCGCAAAAATTGCACTTTTTTCTCAGCAGATTCCCCGCGAATCTGGTTCAGGGCATAAAGTATTACACGACCGGAGATTAATGCAGATGCAAGATAAGCACCCCTTTCGTATTCATTCAGTGCCTCGTTTACGTTTATTTCATAGTTTATCTCCGGTAATACTTCTGATAACGTTTCCAATTGCTCCCGGAGTGCTGCAAGTCTCTCTAAATCATCTTTCGATAAGGGAGCAGCCACGTTTCCTAAAATATCAATAGCTTTATCGCATTCTACATCAATCTCTCTCGATAGTGCTTTTTGTTTATAAACCGCAGAATAATCTCTACCTTTTATCTCTATATCACGGAGATATACGTTAATATTTTGCTCGGATGCTATCCCCCCGAAATGTAGTTTTGCATCCTTGTACGCTTCAACAAGACTTTTTAACTCTTCGACAGGGCCGGATAACGAATCTCTTATAGATTGCCGAAGTTGTTTTGCCTGGCTCTTGACGGATTCGAATTGTCTCGAAACCTCCACAGCGTCACGTTTCATTAATGTCATTCCCTTTCAACCCCCATCCCAATGTTCGCTTTACCATAACAAACCTCCTACCTCTATTTATATCTATCTTGCATCCTAACAATTAAAATTTCGTATTTCGGAGTACAACAAATAGAATAACTGATATGATACTGACTGAACTGCCAAAGAAGAATGTTAATGTGGGCGTTATAGTCCATAGAAATCCCGCGATTAAACTTGCTGGTAACGCCATTATGCCAATCATGGTATGAAACGTGCCCAAAGCGGTTGCCCGTAAATCTTCCGTGGACAGGTCGGAAACAAAAGCCCTCTGATTTCCATCTACCATGGCATAAACTACTCCGTAAAGCGGGAATAAAACCAAAAATGCGAGTAGTGAATCGAAAAAGGCAAATCCGAGACAGGTTACCGAGAAGAGGAGATATCCAGAAATAAGCACTCGCCTCTTTCCTATTCTGTCTGAGAGCGTGCCAAAAGGGATGGCGAACAGGGCATAGAAGATGTTAAAGAGGACGTATAAAAAAATCGCAAGGGCAATTGACTCCTTCACGGGCATTAGAGGCATAAACGCAGCCGCCGCCTTTAAGATGAAGAACATGTAGGTGAAATTGGCCAACGCAAAGACAGTAGCCACCATAATGAAGAGCACAAGTGGTTTAGGCAGTTTTTTCAGGCTTATCTGTAAGTTTATCTTCTGCGGTTCTCTCTTCACTTCTTTTACAAAATAAAGCGGTGATAGCGAAATAAAAGCGATGATCGCAGCTATGAATATGATAGACGTGAAACCGAACTCCAGAAACCAGTATAAAACAAGAGCCATTAGGCCGCCTAAGATTGCACCTAAGGTATCAAGTGCACGGTGAATTCCAAATCCCTTCCCTCTTGCTTCAGGCATGGAATCTGCGATGATAGCATCTCGTGGTGCGGTTCTCAAGCCTTTTCCCACGCGTTCAAAACTGACGAATAGTAATATATGCTGCCAGATCCGTGAGAAAGAGAGGAGCAATTTGAAGATTGCAGAAGTCAGATAGCCACTGAAGACAAATATCCTCCTTCTTCCTACTCTGTCAGACCAGTAGCCGGAAAGAACCTTTAAGATACTTGCTATACTGTCCTGTAATCCACCAATTAACCCCACAATCAGACCTGCACCGCCTAAAGAGGTAATGAACATCGGTAAAATCGGGATGATCATTTCACTGCTCAAATCGTTCAGGAAACTGACAACGCCCAACAAAAGTATATTTGCGCTTATTCCCTTTAGATACCTGTTCTTCATTTACACACTTTTTCTTTTTAGAAAAAAGAAAACCTGTGCTAAAAGAAAAAATGATAGTATGTTTTTAGTCAAGATTTTTACTGGAGGCAAAAAGGTTGTGGGTAAGTAAAGCTTTTCTTTCTAAAGGCAATCCTTAAATACAGAAACCGTACATATTAGAATTATGGATTACCAAGTATGAGGTCATGGTGGAAGAAACGTTTTGGATATTCGCGTATGTTTATTATGGGAATGGAGGAGATGGAGAATGAATAAACAAGTAGAGGTCGATGGTGAGATCAATTTACGAATATTTGAGGTTGTAAGTCGGTTAAAACAAGAAGTAGATGACTTATATGAGGAGTTAGAGCTACTGATGAATAAAAAGATGGTAGAAGGTGTGAAAAGAAGCAGAAAAGAGATGCAAGATGGTGAATTATACGATTGGGACGAATTTAAAAAGATATTAGACGAAGAATGAACAAGTTCAAGCCAAAGTTTACGCCGACATTTTTTAAAGAGACAAAGAAACTTAAAAGCGATAAGAGGAAAGAGTTAGGGAAAGTGGTGCTTAAAATTTTGAACGACCCCACTAGGGGAAAGCCGTTAAGATATTCTTTCAAAGGGTGCATATCTGAAGAAGTGGGAAAATATCACATTATTTACGAGATTGAAGGAGATAGCGTAATATTCCATTATTTTGAGCATAGGAAGAAGGTATATGGGTGAAAATTAGGGATGCTGAAGAATACAATTACTTCAACACCGCCGACGCCAGAATGAACATCGCAACCGATAAGCCGGCGCTGACAAAGAAAGTGGCTTCAAATCCGCCAACGAGGAAAATCGCACCCATTACGAGAGGACCCAACGTTTGTCCTAATCGCAGGACCATCCCGTTGAGCGACATAAAAGCAGCACGATATTCAATAGGCGCAAGTTTGGCTAAAAGCGTTTGAATACTCGGCAGGTTCACGCCATGAGCGATACCGAAGATTACCGTTGGAACTAAAAATAGCCAAATCGTGTGCACGAACGGAATAACGGACAGTGTTACGGCATAGATGACAAAAGCCACTTTTATGAGCGTCTTCTCGGAGAATCGTTTGGTTAACGTCCCCAATTGCGAGGAGGTTGCCGCAGTGGTCAAGCCCATGCTGGACGTAATAACCCCGATGAGAAGAGGTGATGCATGGAATTTCTCGCCTCCCAGTAAAAGGCTAAAATACGTGAGATACGTTCCAAAGAGGATAATAAATGTGAACAGGGTAAGGGAAAAGAGCCCGAGTACTTGTTTATTCTTAATGCTCTGGAAGGCACTGCTCAGATACTGCTTAAAATCTTGTTGATTTTTTGGTTCCGGGCTCTTAAGGGAAGTCAACACGAGAATTCCAACAGGAACTGCAATTATAGATAGCGCAAAAGGGTAGTACCATGCTAAGGATGCCATTGCGCCACCGATGATAAGATAGGCTGGGACAGCGATATTGAGTACGCTGGCATTGTAGCCCATGGCAGTAGCAAGTTGCCGCTTAGAATAAAGGTCGCCGATGATCGTGACGTTAAGCGATCCTAACGAGGCTGCACCTATACCCTGCAAGAACCGCAGTGTCAGCAGGAGGTTGAAATCGCGGGCGAAGAAACACGCACTACCTGCAATACCAAAGAGTAGCAGTGACGGTACCAGAATTTTTTTCCTTCCGAATCGGTCTGCGAGTACGCCTAAGACTGGAGTGAAGAGAACGCCGGGGAGCGTGAACACCACGATGAGCAGGCCAACCGCGGGCTTTGAAATCCCAAATGCTTCTTGTATCACAGGGAAGGCGGGTGAGATACTGGACACGCCCATAACGACAATCAACGTTACCACAAAGACGATTTGAAGATTGGGATCGCGATAAAGTCTACTTTGATTTTCGGTCATTTCTCCTTTTTCTCTTCTATTCATAATGGGTACTTCTCCCCGGTTCTTGAAAAATCCGTTTTGGATATGATTGCCCCTCTTTTCGTTTACACCCCGTAGAAGGTCAGATTGGATTTAAAGTGTAATCTATAAACGTGTGAGTGCTTGGTGAGTGCTGCGGTCGAATAAAAAATATATAAGTAGCTCTACGTAATAAATAACCACAAAAAAGCGTCGATGGTCTAGAGGTATGACTTGGGCCTTCCAAGCCTACAGCCCGGGTTCAAATCCCGGTCGACGCATCAAACTTTTAGAAAAAGTTTGATCAAAAATGCTTCGCAGCTTCGCAGAAAAGAAATCTTTATTTTTCACTCTTGACACCATATTCTTCTCCTTCTAAGCGATCTTAAAACCCTAATGCATCCACGATTCTTCCTAACTCTGCACCCGTGGTCTCATATCCTGCGGCGTAGCCCTTCGTGTTCGCAAGCAAAGCAGCACCTATCAACGGAACGCCGAAATTAACACTCCCTATATCCACGGGCAACTCGAAAATATGTTCTAAAAATTCTAATTCGTCATGGGTGGCGTTTTTATGTGCTAAGACACCTTTGTTTGTCGCTACCGCAGCCATCCCCACGGTTTTTAAGCCCCCGATTGTGCCTTTAAAGACCTCAACGCCCAGAGTTTCCTTTATCACGTCGATTGTCTTCTCCGATAACTCTGGATGAACCAGGGCAACCGTATCGTTTGCAAGTATGATATTCCCAGCAGCGCTCATCGGGTCTCTGTACGGCAGTCGGCTAAGTTTTACCCTTAGTCCTTCTGCCTGCATTAGATCCTCGATCCTTTGAATCTCGCTATCCAGTGCGTAAGGCGAAAGGATAAAGCCATTCGAGTTCCCAACGGCTAAACAGCCAACCAACGAGATTTCATCTATCGAAGTTCTTAGTGCTTTTACCTCCAAAGCACTCTCCATTTCCGCTGCCAACCTATTAGATGCCTGCGGAGGCAAAAGAACCAGAGATTCAGTGCAGGTTGCAAAAACTCCTATATACGAGCTGCCGTCAACGTTAAATAACCTTCTTAACTCTTTCTCCCCTCGCCTTTTCATCACGATGAGTACCTTATTACCTTATTCCACAAGCTCAGCCTTAATTACGTCCTCTTCTTCTGTCACCTTTACACGTATCTTAGATGGTGGCTTCTGCGAGCCTCGCGCCCACACTTTCTCATTTATTTTGCTATCTAATACAATATACTCAAATTTCGTATGTCGCATCAGATACACCCTTATCAACGTTATTGCGCGGTTGCTCCGCTTCCACCGCGGTGCTTTTTTCACCGCTCTCAGTGGTATCGTATAAATGCGTTCACCTATTACTTCGCCTTTTTCTTCTACCATTTTAGACACTCACTCACTCACACACTTACTCACTTAACTTACGCTTTTAGCTTTGTCCTACGCCAGTGCCTCCGCTTTGGATGCGTTGTCACGTGGCGGTTAGTCTTTACCATTATCCATGCAGGAATTCTTCTGTTTTGTTTATTCGCCTTAATAAGCCGGATTTTCCTGCCTATTGTGTTCTTCCCTCTTGCCATTGTATTATATCTAATATCTAAAAGCATTCTCTTTTATTTAAATATCTCTGATTCTACGTTAGAAGTACATAGGATTGTTGTGTTGAATGTGAGGGATTGAAGAGAAGATGAAATTAGGCGTTTCCACCGATTTTAGTGCTGCGCATTCGCTGCCAAGACATCCCGGAAAATGTAAGGATCTACACGGGCATACGTATAGAGTAGATGTAGTGGTGGAAGGCGCAAAGAAGGAAGATACAGAGTGTGTCGCCGATTTCGCGGAAGTGAAAGCACTGATAGAAGACGTAATTGAGCTTGTGGATCATAAGCACCTGAACGAGGTGATTTCATATCCCACAAGCGAGAACATAGCGCTGTTTCTTAAGGCTGAGTTGGAGAAGCGGTTGAACGGCTCGAATTTGGGTATAACGTTGCATTCGATAAGATTATGGGAAGGGAAAGACAAGTGGGTGATGGTGGAGAGGGATTAGTTTTCTGCCCACACTACTCGCAGTGCTCAAAACCGATCAGATTCAACTCGTACCGCATGTTCTCAGCGTCATAAGAGAACACGCCCTCTACAATTATCTTATCGCCTTCGTGCAACTCTGAGATTGAGTTAGTGTTAGTAGTCCTGAGCTTTACTCGCATTCGATGATTGCCGGGTTCATCGCGGAGATAAAAAACGCGCGTGTAAACGTCCTCGACGTAACCTGCAACACGTATCTTTTTCCCTCGGTACTCCTCTGGCTGCACTGCTATCTGGGCTACAAAAGACATATTACTTTTCTGCTGCGTCACCTCTTTTATCGCGTTTCCAGAGACTACGAGTTCGTAATCGCCTCGGTACACCTGCACTCGACCTTCGACTTCTATTTCATCGCCGTAGCTCAGATTTAATAGTTCCGTCCTATCATTCGCGGATTCGACAAATATTGGGAGTTCTGTTTTGTTTCCTTCGATTTTCATGAGCACATTGCCGTATTCTGTAACGCTGAACTCAGTAATAACGCCTTTTGTGCGTATGATCGTACCTTCATGAAGCGAGATATCATCCAGAGGCACGAACGGTGGAGTTATAAATAATGAGATAACGTATAAGATGCAAACGCCAAGCAAAGAGAAAATAATCACGGTCTTCCCTATTCTTTCCATACTTTACGATTTACCATTTTTTCTCATTTATAACCTGTGGAAGTGAAGAAGCTATGGAGGGAGGTTGTTACGAAGATTTTTAAGCGTGAAAGATAACTTATCTTTTAGCAAGCCGATACCCTATTCCTCATCTGGAAAGAAGGATGAAAAGGGTGGAAGAGGTAAAAATAAGGAAGGTAATAATGGTACGTACACGAGATAGCGAAAATAGAGATAGTAGAGAATTGCCACAAAAGACAAAACTATTTCTCTATGCACTATTTTCATTGTTGGATTCTGGCTAACGAGACCGCTATGGCACTGGTTATTCATGATGTTCTACGTGTATCCGGTGATTATCGAAGTATTAGTCATCGCAGCTATTATATCGGGGCTTTGCTGGTTTTTTATCGAAAAAGACGCGCCTTTGGCAGGTACAATATTTATAGTAATACATGACTTTCGGATAAATCAAATTTGCTACCATCCTAAACTTGACCAATTTATATAGGATAAACTCATATCCTATATCAAATGTCAGAAGAAGAGAGGATATGTGAAATTCTGAGCACTATCAAAAAGATCAAAGAGTCAAAACAACCCGTTAGAGGGTATTTTAAACAGAATTCGGTTCCATTTTCTCGCGCACAATACTACACCTACTGCAAAACACTTCAGAAATACGGTGAAGAAGGGCTTCGGGATAAGAGAAAAGATGGAAATTACACGAAACTAAAAGAAAGAATAAAAGGTTACGTTGTGTCCACGGTCGAGGAAAACAGGAGCATGCCCTCATCGCAATTGCAGGGCAAGATTCTAAACCAGTTTGATGTGAAGATTTCAGAATCCTGTTTGAATAACTTCAGGGCATCTGTGTCTTTAACGAGATTGCCCGCTCCTAAAGAAGAGAAATACGAACGCAACAAATCCGGTGGAGGCGAAATTCTCACGTGTTTAGCCTTTTTCACCCACATTATCGAGGTATACACCAAAACAATAATCGAGCGAGTGAACGAGGTTCGCCAATCACCACTATTCAAGCAGAATAAAAGTATCGGCGAAGATCATCCGGACATCCGCTCGCATGGGAAATTCACCAGGGAGTACAATCAATTGAGATCTGTGCGAGAAAACCGTTTCGGATCAATCGATGAAAAAATTCGGGAGAAGAATTTTTCAGCCATGAATATCTTTAAGATGTCGGAAAAGGTAATTTCTCGATATAATCTGGCACTGCTGTGCCTGCCTTTGGTCACGTCGAACGGAAAAACAAGCAGGGTGAACCGAGTAAAAGGAAACGATTTAGCCTTCCTCTGTGGTTACAATTACAAAGACGCATCGCTCAATAGATATCTTGGAGACCTAAAATATCTCGAGGTTGCTGACCTGTTAATTACGGCAACCGCGAAATTCTGGATGGATTTCTGGCGAGAGGAATCCGAAGAAGAAACCTATTTTGCGTGCTATTACATTGACGGTAATACGAAGGCGTTGTGGTCGTCCAATAGCTGTTATAAGGGTAGAGTGACAATGCTTGGTCGTGTGATGAATTGTCTCGAAAATGTGTTTATCCACGGTGGCAAGGGGCATCCGCTCTATTTTCAGACTTTCCAGGGGCATGCAGATCTCGGCAAGCACGCATTGAACATGCTCACGAAATTGACACAACTTTTTGATGACCCATCCGCTCGCGTCAGCGTGAAGCGGATATTGGTGATAGATGGCGGAGGTAACGGCGTAAAAACGCTCAGAGCATTCGACGACAGCGACGAATATTTTATCACCATTCTCGACGATAATCAGGTAAAGGAGAGGAAATTCAAGCACATCCGAGAGGAAACGAGGTATAAATACGGGAATGCAAGCCTCGTTGACTGTCAGATCGAATTACGGGATTCATCAGAAAAGGGCTACATCTACGAATGCCGTGCAGTGATTGTGGAGTGGGATAATGGCAGGAAATCGGTCTTAATTACGGACATACCCTGTGATTTGTTGGATGCAAGCGAAGTTACAAAGAAGTATTTTGACCGTTGGCCGATGCAGGAAAAGCAGTTCAGAGATGGGAAGAGTGGGGTAAATATCCATCGAATTGTGGATTATGGAATGAAGATTGAGAATTATGAGAAAATGGACGAAAAGCACGGCGAAATATGCAAGACGATAACACAACTCAAATCGCGATTGGAAAAGCCATTGCAGGAAATAGAAGCGATAGAAGTGCAGCTTGCTCATTTATACCGGCAGGAAAGAGCGATTCGTGAAAAATCAACGATCGCTGATGGGAAAAGAGTTTTGAGTGAGGCAGACTCAATGGAATTGCAGCAATGTGAAGCTCGAATCAATAAGTGCATCCGTCAGCAGAAGACGATTGAAAAAGAGCACAAAGACGATTTTAAGCGATTAAAGAGCCGTTTAAAGGAAGAAAAGCGGATCCGGGGTAGATAAAGTGTATAGAATCGATACAGAGCTGGACCAAATTATGACTTGCTTTAAATTGACATTCGTCAATCTCTGCAGTCTGTTTTTGACAAAATGCCTTGATCGTGAAAAATTTGAATTGTTGACACTATTTGAGTCAATTTTTCAGCTTGGTGGCGATGCTCTTGCTAGAGACGGAGAGAAGATAATTGGACTGGAGATGAATCCAAAAGAGCCAGAGTTGATGGATAGGGTTGATAAAGCTCTTCGTGTGTTAAATACGATGAATATCTATGATCCCGATGGGCAGTCTATACAGTTTGACGTATGAATTGTTAATGGTCAAGTTTAGGTTGGTCATAAAATCAAAATCTCCGAAAGTCATGTAATAGTAGTTATTGGGATTACCACCGGCGGTATTTTCGCACCAATATTTTCACAAACATATTTGTCAGACCACTTAGCAGTCAGCGAAATTTCTGAACTACCAAATTCAGAGCTTGATACAATCAGAATCATGCCACTCGCAGTATCAGAACGGTATGCACGTGATGCGTTACAGTATCCCCGGTATCAACTTGGCACTGGCGACATAGTGTTTATAAACGGAACGCCACATTGGGAATACACATTAATTCCTGATGGACTTGTCAATTGGTTCAAACTCAAAAATCGCGGTGCTGTTTATGTCGA
The DNA here is from genome assembly GCA_030611045.1 of Methanosarcinales archaeon. Lineage (GTDB taxonomy): Archaea > Halobacteriota > Syntropharchaeia > Alkanophagales > Methanospirareceae > JACGMN01. The sequence goes on along the minus strand of JAUWQN010000040.1, from coordinate 637 downwards.
TATGACCACCACGCGGAAGAACACACAAATTATCGAACAATATATGCAAATTGGCGAAGGCATGGCTGTTAGTGATTGGTATCTCTGGAAACTTTATAAAGAGCGATATTGGGTAACTTATGAAGATACATATGTGATACCTTATGAAAACGACCTATACATAGCGGTTCCAATTGTATCCTACAGCGTAAAGCACAGAGGTTTGGTGTTGTATACTGTACCACGATGGGGCGGTATAGCATTAATCGATTCAGCAGGTAATATCCAATTTCTCAAACCATCAGAAGCATTAGAAAATCCAGTGCTAAAAGAACAAAAACTCTTTCCAGAGAAATTAACTCGATATTACGTGAATTCGTTTAGATACAAACAAGGCATCGTGAATAAGTGGTTCTATCATGTAGAGCAGCTAGAGATAGCAGAAGTTCCCGGACAATATAACGAGCAGCCCTTTTTGATTAATTCTGATGAGGGCATGAAATGGGTAATCACATGCGTATTTGCTCAATAAAAAGTGGGAAATCCTAAATCCTAAGCACCAACTTCTAAACAATATCAAAATCCCAAATCGCAATATCAAAACTTATTTCGTCTTCTCCAGTATGGCACCGAAGATTTTCATAAGTTCAGTCGCTTC
>JAUWQN010000002.1 GCA_030611045.1 Methanosarcinales archaeon | reverse complement strand
TTGCGCTTCTTAGCGTGAATAAATGCCATACAGTGTTCAAATTGCACACTATATTTAAAGCTTTCGATAGGGGTGTAAAATCGATTCAGGGATAATTAAATGAGATAGGTTTTGGATTCCAACTTATTATGGTTGTTATAGCTTCCAACTGATTGGCGTTGTAAGGTCTTTCCTTTAACGCCCTTATTATGCGAGCACGATTCAGCCCTCCTTTAGTGCCAACAAGCAGCCACCAAATTACACGTCTCATGAATATTAGCAATCCTTTAAGGCAATGAAATGAAAGAGATTCTGAGATAATAAGTTTTCAACCTCTCTCGCTTCTATTGCTTTTACCCCTCTCCCGCACGCAGGTCTATTATATTACTATCCGCATGGTTTTTGAAGACTTAAAATGGCTTTAGCCGTTTACGGTAATATTGGTGGAACAACGCCTCAGCCTTTTTTACTTGCTCTGGATACCCCACTCTGAATTCAAGCATCATCTCCTCTCTCTGTGATTCCATTAGTCCGATCCTCAGAAACTCCAGTACTTTTTCTTTAATCGCCTCGCTCTCGCTTTTCCATTTCGGAACCTCGATGGTCATGCAGAAATCGTGCTCGGTGAGTTTACGCCTCAGAATAGGCGCGATAGACCCTATGAGAATCCCGTCTCCCAGATCAACAAAATTAGGAACTCCCATCTTATTCACGCGCTCAGGATCAGTTAATCGGGAATATGACTGCTTTTCATAAGCGTGCAGCTCGAAATAAAAACTCGGTTTGTATTCCCGGATGAGTTGAAGCAAGCGCATGCCTGCTTCGCTCCGGTAATATTCTTCGGATAAAACACCGATGTATTTGCTGTTTTTGACCAGGCAGGGTACAATTATCGCTTCTCCAACCAATATATCCTCCTGTGCCAACCGTTCAAGAATCGGTGCGGTGTACAGGCCTTCGTTTCCGTGCAGACCACCGACGAACAGTTTTGTCGGTCCCTTTTCAAGAGCAATGAGTCGGTATAACTTCATGCCGTAATCTTCCCATTCTTCAAAAGACATTTTTCTCAAGAAAGGTTTGTTACAATAACTCAAGCTGTTTTGTGATTTTATCTATCTCTTCAGCACGTGCTGGCCCTATTCCTAAGGCGGTCACCGTTCCCGGCGGTATTTCGGTCAGCCCTGCGTCTTCTACGATTGCACACGGCAGACCAAGCTTTTCCGCATCGTCTCGTACGTTGTAAAGCTCTTCAAGGCTCGGTACTTTCAGTGCAACCTTTTTCTGACCTTGCTCTTTCCATTTTCTTCTATCTTGCAGTGGAGAGCGTTCGTAGCCCAATATAGAAGCATGAGCGGCTTGTACTGCTGCTTTACCCTTCGAAAGCTTCAAATCCTCTCTGAGTACTATACACTGTTTATATTCCTTTTGTGCTGCGCTGAGTATCTTTCTCATTTTTCGTCTTTCTTCCTACAAAGTCGTTCCCAAATTGCGGGTCTAAAATCCTGAGCTTTGATATTATTTAAAAGAACTAAAAATAAAAGCACATAAAGTAATCTTATCTTAATAGCGGGGAATCAAAGAGCGCATGAAAATGGAAAAGAAATACAAACCGGAGATCGTCGAAAAGAAGTGGCTGGAGAACTGGGATGAATCACTCTATTATTTTAATGGATCATCGGATAAGCCGTCTTATATTATTGACACACCACCTCCGTACCCCACAGGCGATTTCCACGTTGGCAACGCTTTGAACTGGTGTTACATTGATTTTCTCGCACGTTACAAGCGAATGCGTGGTTATAATGTGATGTTTCCGCAGGGCTGGGACTGCCACGGACTGCCGACTGAGGTAAAAGTAGAGGAGCGGCATGGAATCTCCAAGCGTCAGATCGACAAGCAGGAGTTCCGAGAGCTTTGCAAACAACTAACGCTGGAGAACATAACGCAGATGAAGGGGATGATGCAGAAGCTTGGCATGTCCATAGACTGGAGCAAGGAGTTTGTCACGATGGACGACCGTTATAAACGATATACACAACTCTCATTCTTAAGGATGTATCATGACGGAATGATTTATCAAGAGGAGCATCCGGTGAACTGGTGTCCCCGATGTGAGACAGCAATAGCATTTGCTGAGGTAGAATACGAAGATCGCAACGCCTCCTTGAATTATATACTCTTTAAGAAGGTAGATGTAGGCACAGAACAAGAAGCAGCGTATGTCGAGATTGCAACGACGAGACCGGAACTGCTTGCGAGTTGCGTTGCTGTGGCTGTGCATCCTGATGACGAGCGTTATAAGGATATCTCGGGAAAAGAGCTGGCAGTCCCGATTTTTGAGCATCCCGTGAAGGTATATGAAGATGAGAGTGTTGACCCCGCATTTGGAACCGGTGTGGTGATGATCTGTACGTTTGGTGACCGTCAGGACGTGCGCTGGTGGAAGTTGCATAACCTCCCGTTAATAGAGTCCATAGACGAACGAGGCACGATGACCGAGGCAGCACGGGGCTATGAGGGATTAAGCGTAACAGAATGCAAAACGCGGATAATTGAAGATTTGGATGCACAAGAGCTGCTTAAGAAACGTGAACCACTGCAACAAAACGTGGGTGTTTGCTGGCGATGTAAAACGCCTATTGAGATCATTTCTACACGGCAGTGGTTCGTGCGTGTGATGCATGATGAGATAATAAAAGCGTCGGATGAGATAAATTGGTATCCTGAGCATTTCGCTATCAGACTGAAAAATTGGGTTGACTCTATGGAGTGGGACTGGTGCATATCTCGCCAGCGGATTTTCAGCGTGCCGATCCCGGTTTGGTACTGTAAGCGCTGTGGTACCGTAAAAGTTGCTTCTGAAGATGATCTGCCGGTGGATCCAGCAATGGTCAGTCCAAAGGAGCCTTGTGCTAACTGCGGCGGCAGTGAATTTAAAGGAGAGGACGATGTGTTGGACACATGGATGGACTCCTCACTAAGCGCTCTTTGGGTTGCAGATTGGGACCTCAATGCGGGAGGCCAGTCAGGAATTGCATTCCCTACAGCACTCAGACCGCAAGGGCACGACATTATAAGAACTTGGGCGTTTTACACTATCCTTCGTTCACTCGCGCTTACTAACGCAATACCATGGCACACGATCTTAATAAACGGCATGGTCCTGGGCGAGGATGGGTATAAGATGAGCAAATCGCGCAATAACTTCATTTCGCCAGACGAGGTGATTCAAGAGCATGGTGCGGACGTATTCAGACAGTGGGCGGCAATTGGCGGTGCAGTAGGCTCAGACGTCCAATTCCGATGGAAGGACATTGTGGCCGCGAGTAAATTTATGCAGAAACTGTGGAGTATTCTCAGATTCTCTATGCTGCACCTATCCGATTACCAATACGAAGAAAGAGCGTTAAATCTACGCGTTGTTGATAAATGGCTGCTCACAAAACTGAACAAGCTCGTCCTGTCGGTGACAGACGCGATGGAAACCTACAAGTTCGATGAAGCAATGAAGGATATACGAACGTTTGCGTGGAACGTGCTTGCCGATGATTACATTGAACTGGCAAAGTCGCGGTTATATGGCCGTGGAGGAGATGAAGAAGGTAAGGAATCTGCCAAATACGCGTTGTATGTGACGCTTGATACGCTTTCTAAGCTGCTTGCGCCGTTCGCTCCGTTTTTTGCCGAGGAGATGTATTCATATATCAAACCGGACGAGAGTGTGCATAGAGAACAGTGGCCAGAAGTGAAGCAAGATATGATTGATTTAGAAGCGGGTATGAAAGGTAACCTTATCGCTGATATTGTCCGAGACGTTAGAAGCTATAAATCCAATCAGAGTATTCCGTTAAATGCACCACTAGGTATATTGAGAACGGACGCGAAGGATTTAAATCAGCGAGATATCGAGGATATAGCGAATGCGACGGTAACAAAGGTGGAACTCTGGGGAGATGTAGGTGAACCTGAAGGTGAAGGGATAATTCTTAACGTTAGTGGCACGAAAGTGAGGATAATTAAAGAGTAAACGATAGATAAGTAAGAGTATAAATTAGAGGTGCGAGGAGATGGTAAAAGGAAGACCTGCGAAGAAAGTGAAGAAAGCGGAGAAGAAAAGCGGTGGAGGCGGTAGAGGTGAAGAGCGTGGGCTTATGTCCTCTGCCGGATTGATGCGGTATTACGATGTTGAGGAATCCGCGGTGAAGATGTCGCCGAAGATGATATTGCTCGTAGGCGTGTTTATTGGCGTTTTGATCATCGGGCTGGAGATATATTTCGGTGTCTGGCCACCACCTTGAGTGCGGTGAGTGAATGAACAATGCAGCGATATAGTGCGGGCATGATAGATATAAGCGAAAAAGGTGATCTCGAACGCGTAGCTACAGCTTCTGGTAGGATAAAACTGAAACGTAGCACGATAGAGAAGATAACAAGCGGGACTACCAGGAAAGGGAATGTGCTTGAGTGCGCGGAAATGGCAGCGATATTAGCGGTGAAGAAGACGCCTGATATAATTCCGCTTTGCCATCAAATAAATATCGCAAGCGTAAAGGTTGAATTCGTATTAGGAGAGGAGATTATAAAAGCGTCAGTATTTGTGAAATCCGTTGGAAAAACCGGGGTGGAGATGGATGCACTCCATGGTTTATCAGTGGCGTTGCTTACGATTTGGGACATGGTGAAAGCGGAGGAGAAGGACGAAACCGGAAATTATCCGCATACAAGGATAGAGGAGATACAGGTGGATAAGAAGGAGAAACGCCCGATAAGTAAGTAAATAGATAAATAAAGTTAGAACTCATTTCAGTGATGATTTAGATTTGTCAGTAAATATCTGCACGTAGGAGGAGCGAAACCTGCGATGCCTGAATATCTTGCTGCCAACGCTAGAGAGACATTCACCAATCGCTCGCCTTTTGTATGAGGAAACGATTTTTAGTATCAATGCACTCCTCCAATCATTTGTTTGTTTTGTTAGTATTTGAGCTTTTCGGGTTTTTGCGATGGTTCCGAAACATAAATGATAAAATAGCAGCCCTTTTACCTTTCGTACCACTTCTGTATAAACGCCACTACCCTCTCCGCACACGCTTTGACACTCATGGTTTCGCTATTCACCACAACCTCTGGCTTCGTAGGTTCCTCGTAAGGCACGTTCACACCCGGCACCGTCGCTCCTTTATCCATTGCCTTATTATAAATACCGGAAGGCGCATATTTCGCTTTCCTCCGTCCTTCTCTTCCCCTGCATGTGTCTAAAGAGCAGTTCACGTACACTTCAGCGAAATTTGGTATGGTCTCACGTGCTCGTTCCCGGTATTTCCTTCGATTTGCAGTTGCATCTACGATAACGGGCGTGCCGCTCTCCACCAGAAGCTTTGTTATATACACCAGTGATGCATACACAATCTCTCGTTCCTCGTCTGAATAGGTCGGTCGTGGCGTAATAAACCGTCGTATCTCGTCCAGTTCAAGCACTTTCACGCTACCACTGACGATGCCTCGTTCTTCCAGAATACGACTTACCTTCTGTGCTATTACTGTTTTACCACTTCCAGGTAAGCCTGTTATCCATACTGCCCAGGTCATTTTTCAGGAGTGTTTTGTTTTGCACCTTTAAAAACCCCAAATCTCAATATATATCAATACTACCAATTTCACATCTTTTTGCTTTTCCTTCTTTTTTGGGATTTGGTAGTATTTACTCATTGGGATTTTCTTGCTAACTATTCCGGCGGCCAATTATCATCCATCCAGCCCGGGATCCTGCCACTGTCTCGCGGGCCGACCAGCACGGTCCAGCCGGTAGCATCTTCAGTCTCACCAGAGAGTCTCGCTGCAAGGCCAGGAATTACCAGCGTCTTATGCTCCACCTTATTTTCCGCTTCATACGATTCCAGCGTCTCTTTTATTCTCTCTGCAGTGAGTTGCTCGCCTGCAACTGCTGCTTCTACTCCTATCCCCTCACTGTCCACCACTATTAAATAGGAATCAATTTTGTTAGAGCTGAGATCGCTCTCCACCGTATAATATGTCAACGCGAAATTAGTAGTTAGGAAAAGAGGTGAGTGCCCCGTTGGCGTCCCTACCTCCCTCAATCCTGGCTCTACGCTTACCGGACGTCTCGGGTCCGTGTATATATTTTCGACAAGCGTACGCTCTGCGATCAACGAATGTGGCTCTATCGAGTGTAAAATCATTATATCTGCGTATTTTATGATACCCATGGCTGCGAGAACAGCTTCCCAATACGAAGCATCCAACGCATCGCCATGAATCATCCATGCGGTCATCGGCACGGACATCAAAGGATAGGCAACTTCTTTATCTCCTTCTTCTATTCCCACACGCCTTATCCGTACAAACTTGGAGAAGGTATCCGCAAGCCACTCCCCTGCTGGAGAGACCCCCGGGTCCAATACGAGATCCTCTACGCCTGCGGAAGAGAATGTCAAAGCGAGACTATTAAGCATATCGAGGTCTGGCGAAAACAACGTAACAGGAACGTTATAGCTTTTAACAAGTTCCAGAACCTCTTTCCAATTGGTTTTGTCCGCGGCGTAGAGCAGTGGATTCTTATCCGCAACCACCTTTAAACCTTCTTCCAGTACCTTCGCATCGAATGAACAAAGCACCAGCGGTAAATCTGTTTCTTCTGCCACCGCCTTCACACATGCTGCAAACGTTCGTGCATCCCCCGATACGGAACGAACTGCAATCGCATCTAAGGTCAGAAATTCGCCAACGTAAAATTTCCGCCAATTCGTTATCCTACGTACCCGCTCTCTCAGTTCACCCTCTTCCATAGTGTCCCATACGTCATAAGCAAGTGCTGTTCGGTTGTAGAACGTGAGTTCGTGGCGGTACATGACATCTTCTCCACCTATTTTCGCCGCTCGTGCACCCACCCCTATCTCTATTTCTCGTATTTCAGGCGCTAACAATTCCGCTAACTGCTTCCCTTTATCCGCGTATTTTTCATCTTCAAATAGTGGTGTGCACTCCTCTAATCTCGTACTCCGCTCTTTCAGATGCGATGCGAAAGCCAAGCACGTTTTCTCACCACACTCACCACAATTCGTCCCTGGAAGATACTTCCAGATCTCCATTGGGCTGCTCAGTTTCATTTTTTTAACGCTCCTACCTCTGCATCCCACGTGACCCAGTCTTCTATCGCTACTCTTTTAGCTTTATCCTCTTTTACTTTCGCCCCGAACAGCGTCTGTGTTACCTTCTTGACGGTACTCGCAGCATTTGGATGCATCATCATAAACATATCGCCGCCTGCGAGTCCTAATGTCAAGCCTGTTAGGATCTCATACATCTGGCCTCTATACGCCGCAGGACCCCAATCTGAATCCTCTTTACTGGGCGAATCCTTCATCCACGCTTCCCTCGCCCCCCACGCATTGGTGATACCACAAGAGATAGGGAACGCCAAATCGGTATCGCCTTTCAATGCTGATATTCTCATCCGTTCTATATTCGTGAATGCGTAATCCAGACCATAACCAAGTGCTGCTGTTGTGGGGTCTATTACTATATCTTCCCTCGGCACACCCAGTTTGAACAAATACCGGTTCAATGTCTTCTGTGCGTTTATGTCAAGCTGCGTCCACGAAAGGATAACATGCCCGTGTTTCAGTGCTGCTTTTGCTATTCGCTCGTAATCCATGTTCAGGTTTGCCGATGCAATTAAACATCGCTCACCCTCTGCAGCCTCTGCTGCTGCCTCCAGCACCTCAGGATCTTTATCCGGATTGCCTGACCCACCGATGACGATAGGAACCTTTACCGCTTGCAGCACTTCCTCTACGGTCCTTGCCGCTGCCCTTGCTGGCGTATCCTTTATCGTTGGATCTGTGCTTATAAGATGAATGGTAACCATATCAGCACCAAATTCGCGGACGTTCTTCTTCGCCCATTCCCCGGGATCTTCCATCACATCTCCATAATATTCTCTCACCGCTTTCGCTAAGGGAATGGGCATATCAAAACAATCCACGGAAATTACCGGTGGATGCGGCATTTGAGCGTCGAAATTGTAGAAAGGCAGGGATTTCTCGCCGCCTATTGTTACCGTTCGCTCCCTTGTACCTCCATCCGCCGACGTCGCACCGATGGTAACTTCTTCTATCTCTCCCGCCCATTCGGCTTTTGCAACCTTAAATGTCGCAGGTAGCAACGCCTCTATCTTTTTCGCCTCAAGAGTTTCGGGTCTCTCTCGAACTCCCATCAAGGACTGCAGTGCTTGAGCGAGCACAGGAGGGAGTGCCAAACCTGCTGATGACCCCAATTCTAATTCGACTTCGCCTTTTATCGTTACATCCTCCAACTCTACCACATCATACTGCTCCAATATCCTTGCTAAATCCGCTAAGGTTAGCTTCTTCTCCATCTTCCGTGTTTTTATTATGTCATGTTTTTTTATAGCTTTATCTCTTAGCCGTGTTGGCTGGTTTTATAATTGTTCCTAATCCCCTCTGCCCAGCCAATGCTTTCGTTATATTTCCTGACGCTCCACTCAGAATTTCACATTCAATACCCCTCCTCGCAAGTTCGATCAGCTCCTTGACTTTTGTTGCCATACCACCAGTAACATCAACGGAATATGATCCGCCCAGATAAGATTCAATACTGGTGAACTTTTCCACCTCGATTGTAGGAATGAATTGCGCGTTCTCATCCTTTTGCGGATCAGAGGTGTACACGCCACCCACTAATCCAACAATCAGAACTCGTGAAGGCTGTAGAGCGCTACTTAAGTAAGAAAAAATTTGTTCCGTAGATACGATTGTGCAACCCTTTACCGTATCAAATACACAGTCGCCAAAAACAACAGGAATGAGCCCATGCTCAAGAGAGGCTTCTATTGGTTGGGTAAAAAAATCAGTTATCCTGCCATCAGTAGCTACGCAGCATGCCGAAGGTTGGATTGATACCGCGTTAATCGCGTAATCCGCCATCAAATCTACGAGAATTCTATTTAAGGTTGATGCTGCATTTTGACACAATGCAAACCCGCGTATGCTCGTATCCTGGATAAACCCCTCTGCTGTTTTGAAGGATTGCGCAACGGGATGCGGAAAAGACCCACCACCATGTCCAATTAATAACTGCAAATGGTGATCGTTATCAATCGCCTCTTTTAGCTCTTTTACAATTCGCGTTATTGCTTGGTAGTTTATCGTATAAGGCGCATTCTTTTCGGTAATAAGCGAACCACCGAGCTTGACAAATACCAAGTTTTTCTCTATGTCAGTCATCTTTTTCCCACACCTCCGGGCCAGGCTTTTTCCAGCGCTCGATCAAGGTATGTGGTATATTAAATTGATCAAGGATTTTTGCGATTATAAAATCCACCAAATCGAGTATAGATGTGGGCTTGTGATAAAATGTAGTCATCGGCGGTATAATCGTTACACCGAGTCGCTTGAGCCGCAGCAAATTTTGCAGATGTGTCTCATGTAAAGGGGTCTCTCTGGGAACGACGACTATCTTTCGATTTTCTTTCAACATCACGTCAAAACAGCGTAAAAGCAGATTATCTGAGATACCGTGAGCCATCTTTGCAACCGCATCCATAGTGCAGGGAAGTATCACCATGCCGTCTCTTAACTGCGATCCGCTTGCAACATCCGCTGCTATGTCAGAGATGTTCCAACAGGCTGTTGCGAGATTGCATAAATCCTCACAGGCAAGCCCGAGCTCGTTTTTTATTATGTATTCTGCAGGTAATGTGATGATCAAATCAACCTCTACGCTCTTTGCCTTTAGTACCTCTAACAGTCGTTTTGCATAAATGGCGCCACTTGCCCCCGTTACCCCTACTACCAATCTCATTCCTACTTCTTTCTCCACTACTATACTATAATAGCCTCAATCTAAGAAGTTTGTTCGTAGTCTAACAGATAGGTTAACATTAAAAAAAAGCAACGAGTCCCGCATGATTGTCCGTTAGTACTCTCTATCCCTTATAAAATCAGCAATATTTATAAGAGATTCCTTTGCTTCTGCTCTGAAATCAGAAGGTTTTATAGCCTGAACTGCTTTATCGGTCATCTCTCCAACCAATTTCTTTGAATAATCAAGTGAACCCGTCTTTCGCACAATATCTCTAACAGCATCAATCTCCTCCACGGTAACACGCTCGTTGCCCAACGCTTTTACGATTAGTTCTTTTTCGTCTCCCGTGCATCTTTCCAGAGCATGTAAGATCAATAATGTCTTTTTACCTTCTCGAATGTCTGAACCAACGGGTTTGCCTGTTTTTTCTTCCGAACCAAATAAGCCCAATATATCATCCTGGATCTGGAATGCTAAACCTAAGGGGATGCCATAGTCACTCAGAATCTGCAAATCCGCTTCTTCCGCCCCCGCTAAGAGAGCGCCAATGTGAAGCGGCCCTTCTATGGTATAACTTGCAGTCTTAAGTTTATGGATCGTCAGGATTTCATCCTCGGTAAAACTGCCTTTCCTCTCAGCGGTGATGTCTAAAATTTGGCCGTAGCCCACATTCTTAACAATTTCCGCGTACTTAGCTAATGCCTTTTTGACATATTCGCTTTTAAACGACGATCTCGCTAATACCTCTTCGCCGTACGCCTCTAACAAATCACCCGCCACGATCGCGATATTTTCGCCAAATTTGTGGGACTTGTTCTTTCCAAATTGGCGTTCACACATCGCTTTGCAAACGATATGAAAAGTCTGTTTGCCTCTCCGAAGTTCGTCTTCATCCATAATATCGTCATGAACTAAGAGAGAGCTCTGCATCAGTTCAAGAGAGATGGACGCTTCTATAATCGCTTCACTATTAGTATCACTCAAACACTTATAACCGTAAATGCAGAAGATAGGTCTGAGCCTTTTCCCACCTCGTAAGGTGTACTCTTTCGCATTGGCTACAACTTCCTGAGTGTAATTAGAGATACGAGAGGCTTCCTCTATCTTATTATCAAAGTAAAATGCTAAACGCTCGTTTATCTGCGTTTGGTACTGAGCCAGAAGCCTACTTACATCTGTCGATGTCATTCCCACCTCTTATCACATTGTTATGTTTAATCAAACCCCACCCACCTTACAAAAGATGCTTACTTATCCTCGCTACTTCTCTCCTTTTCTCTTCACTATTATTTTTCCTATGCGAATGTCTGCGTCCTTCAATATTAGCTTTATAGGGGAATCTACTCCCGAGGCCATCATCTGCGTAATAGGAACGCGAGTTAAGGGTTCCGCTTCACCAAGCACAGCCTCTTCCATCTCAGCAGGAGGAGCTACCTCTGCCGCTTCTGCCCATCCTTCCGTTATTTTTGCACCGTCAACATCACGGGTAACACCGTTCACAACAGGATGGTCAACTTTCTTTAAGAATGCGCGCAGCTCTTCTATATTTTTCACGTCCTTCTCTGTGGCTATCTTACCGCGCATCTCCTCAAGAATGGCATCTCCTACCCGCTCTTTTAAATCAGAAGCCATCCAGACCACACGACGCCAGCCACCATCATATTGTATAAACTTGGGACTGTAGAAGTATTGGACTCCTATTCCAAGGAAACCTTCTACCTGCTTTCCTCCACCTACCGAACTCGCAATACTTGAGAACGGCAGGCCGATAGGAGTATCAGAAACTTTCGAGCCACGATGCACCCATCCGATTCCGTCAACTTCCGGCATATAAAATCCCGCAACCTCAAAACAACCACAACTTGTATGTGGCCGCTCAAGGAACGAATGCAGTTTTATAGAATCGTACTCGCCACCTGAGAGCCGTACTGCAGCATCATCTACTCCGGTATACTCCCCGCCTATCGGGTCTATGCACTCTCCTTTTGGAATTGGTGCATTAGGCCCCTCAGGGTCAATCCGGGCTGCTGCTCTCGAATCAAACCAGTTCATTGCACCGCAAAGGGCAGTTCTATCAGGAGTGACTACACAAACATTAGTCGGTGCAAAGGACTGACAAAGCGTGCACTGATAAAATTCGTCCACATCTTCATCATGAAGTCCCCGCACTTTCACATCCCTCGCTTCATATACCCTTTTCACTTCTTCTAACCTGCGTACCACCTCGTCCTCATCTGTTACGTAGGTCACTTCCATCTTCTCGATAAACGGCAGTTCTGCCTTGAAAAGCATTATCGTTGCTTTCCCTATCTGTTTCAATGATTTCAGTCCCTTCTTTACCGTCTCCTTGCTTATCCTTACCCAAATTTCGGATCTTTGGTTGAGGTGCATATAGCCCTGTATATAACCCTGATACTCATGATTCCTCCGCTCAATAACCGCCTCAAGGTCTTCTTCTATCTGCTCGCCATATACCTTGTATATCATTGCATACGCATATGTACTGCCCTCCTCCATCTCCTCCAGGTCAGGTCCTATGAGGCTAACCTCCCCATCATTTATCTTATCGGGATCAGGTTCAAAGAGAACAAGCTCGAAGCCGGGTTTACTTTGTCCACCTAACTCCACGTACAAATCCGTCTTTCTTATCCTTTCACCCTCATACATAGGACTTATATCAAAAGGGTACTCCTCATCCGCTTCTGGTTCGCCCATTTTTCTTTTATTTACTTTACTTTAGATATTCTAAAGCAGGTTCTTTTTAAAAAATGTTCGATCAAACCAAACTTTTCTAAAGTTTGTTGCGCAAGCCCATTTCGGTAAACCCTTTCCCTTTAGTTTAGAGTAGAGGGCTTTTCGTAGAGAAGAGCAAGTGTAACAGGAGCGCTTTCTGTGCATGAAGCCGATTCTCAGCTTGCTCAAATATCACTGAGTTAACAGAGTTCATTACTACCTCTGTCATTTCTTCACCGATATGCACCGGCATGCAGTGCAGTATTATTGCGTCGTCCTTCGCACGTTTCACTAAATCTTCGTTGAGCTGATAAATTTGTAAATCCGTCATTCGTTGCTCACGCTCTGCCTCGTCACCCATTGACACCCATACGTCAGTGTATAACACGTCAGCATCAATAGCAGCTTCTTCTGCATTTGCCGTTATAAGCACTTCACCGCCCATGTTCTTCGCTCGATCTACTATCCCTCCGTCAGGCTCGTAGCCCTTTGGACAGGCTACACGCAGATTCATGCTTGTAAGTGCAGCCCCGCCGATGAGCGAGTTGCATACGTTATTCCCGTCACCGAACCACGCGACGTTAACACCCGCAAATTTTTGCTTATACTCCTGTATCGTCATTAGATCTGCCAGCGTCTGACAGGGATGCTCAAAATCAGTTAAGCCATTTATCACTGGAATCGAGGCATAGTGCGCAAACTCCTCCACCGTAGCATGTCGGTATGCTCGTATCATCACTGCATCAACGTAAGAGGAAAGCACCTTTGCCGTCTCTTGTACTCGTTCGCCTCTTCCCAACTGGAGTTCGTTCCAATTTAGACTGAGCACGTTCCCGCCTAACTCCCGCATCGCAACCTCAAAGGAGACACGGGTGCGTGTGGACGGTTTCTCGAAGATCAGTGCTAAGGTCTTGCCTTCAAGGTCAGTTCTCGTTTTTACGCCTTCTCTTCGCTCTTTTTTCAGCACTTCTGCTCTATTTAGTATCGCTTCGAGTTCCGCATGCGAGAGGTCAAAGATTGAGATGAGATCCATGATAAGGAATAAAGAGGAAAAGGTATAAATAAAAAGACGTTATCTTACATATTAGTTACTCGGAGCCCTTGCATTTGGGCTAAATTACAAATGAAATATTCGGAAGCAAAACAAGGACGGACTTTTATTATCCGACTCGAAGACGGCGATATTCTTCATGAAAAGATAGAAGAATTTGCTCGCATTCACGCAATTGAAGCGGCAGCGTTAATCGCGATTGGGGGCGCAGACGAAGGTAGCAAACTGGTAGTCGGACCCGAAGAAGGAAGAAGTACACCGGTTATACCGATGGAGCATATTTTAGACGATGTCCATGAAATCGCAGGCGTTGGAACCATATTTCCTGATAAAGATCACAAGCCGGTCCTGCACATGCATATCGCCAGTGGTCGAAGAGACGAAACGATAACGGGCTGTGTGCGCAGGGGTGTGAAGGTCTGGCAGATCATGGAGGTTATCCTTTTTGAATTGATTGATTCAAGCGCACGCCGTATTTTTGATGATCAGACAGGATTTGAACTGTTAGAGCCATAAGATGAGATAAATGCAATTAATCAAAATACAGGGAGGTGCGAAGATATGGTATGGCAAGAGAAAATAAACGTCGTCCATCCTTAGAGAATCTTATTGAAGGTGAAGATTTGGGGTTAGAGGTTCTCCATCCCGGTGGGTTGGACATAACAAAGGAACTCGCGGAGTTCTGCCATATTGGTAAGGATACAACGGTGCTTGATGTATCCTCTGGAACGGGCGAAAGTGCCTGCTTCCTCGCCGAGAAGTTTGGGTGTCAGATGACGGGCGTGGATGTTTCCGATTATATGATTGAAAAGGCGCGAAGGAAATCAGAGGAGCGGGGGTTGACTGTAGCGTTCAAACAGGGCGATGCTCATAATCTACCGTTCGAAGAGAATACTTTTGATGCGGTTATCTCAGAGTGCACGACCTGTCTCCTAGATAAGGAGCGCGCAATCAGTGAAATGGTGAAGGTGGCAAAATCAGGAGGATATGTGGGCATCCATGATATTTGCTGGAAGGAAGATACCCCAGAGTCCGTAAAGCAAAAACTTGCTGCAATAGAGGGTGAGCGCCCAGAGGCACTTGACGGCTGGAAAGGGTTGTTTGAAAAAGCGGGGCTCAAGGGCGTTGTGACGGTAGACAAGTCATACTTAATCCCTGGCTGGGGGAAGGAGATAAAAAAGAAAATAGGGATTGTAAGACTGCTGAAATTCTTTCTCAAGGTTCTTAAGAAGTGGGGAATCAGTGGCTTCAAAAGCGTGCGAGCGTCCGAGCAGATCTTCCAGAGCCCTCATGTGGGCTATGGTATAATTGTGGGGTGGAAGCCATGAACTCTCCCGTCCCGGACGCACGGTTGATAAAGAGAAGGAGATAACCTTATTTTGCAGCAAAACCATAGAAAGATGTGGAGGAAGATTGATAATGCTTGATATACTGAGAAAGAGACGCAGCGTTAGGATATACAAGGATAAAGCAATCGAGCCTGAGCTCATCGAGCTGCTCAAAGAGGCTGCCGTTCGCTCGCCCACCTCGCGTAATTTCAGACCCTGGCGGTTTATCTTCGTCACTGACCGAGCCAAACTGGAAGCGCTCTCCAGGGCCAAGACCCGCGGCTCGAGCTTCTTGCAGGGTGCAGGTCTGGGCGTGGTAGTCTGCGCCGGCGAGAATGAGTCGGACGTCTGGATCGAGGACTGCTCCATCGCATCCATAATCTTGCAACTTACTGGCCAGAGCCTGCGGCTGGGCTCCTGCTGGATCCAGATACGAAAAAGGATACACAGCGACTCCCAGACCTCGGAGGATTACATCAAGGATGTGCTCGGGTTACCGGCGAACATGCGGGTGGAATCAATTATCGCCTTCGGCTACCCGGACGAAGAGAAGCAGCCCATTCCCAAAGATCAGCTTGAGTATAACAAAATCCTTTCCGTGGAATAATGTCGTAGCGTAGGTGTGCCCACCGACCTGAAACTTGTCAACGGAACACGCACCGGCGCAGCGAGCTGCGAATTCATTATCCTTCTTTAAATGGCTCAAATGAAATCGATTGACTAAACTATAGTTTGATCATTTTTACGATCCTTGTGTTTAATAATGAATCGAAAGTTTTAAAAAGCAGGACGACCTCTCAGTAAACAGTGAAGTGAATTGGATAGTAAAGGACTTATGCAAGAGATACTTGATATTAGAACTATGAAGGAAGATCAGATTGATGCGATAAAGCAGAGGGTCATTGAAGTGTTGAAGAAACACGAGGTGAAAAAAGCTTCCCTTTTCGGGTCTATAGTACGAGGAGAAGCCACTGAAAAGAGTGATATTGACCTACTCATTGAATTTGAAGGAAGAAAGAGCTTATTAGATCTCTCCTGTTTAAAATTAGACCTTCAAAAAGTGTTGAGAAGGCAGGTAGATGTTCTTACTTATAAATCACTTCATCCGCTACTCAAGGAACGGATATTGAGTGAACAAGAGGTGATTCTATGAAGAAAGACGCCACGACATTCATAGAGCACATATAAAAGGCTAAATGTGCTTCATGAACTCTGCCCTACTCATTTGAAGGTCGTGTTTTATTATCTTGTTTAAAAGCCCCCTATCAATATCCTCACCGGGATGATTCGGGATAATTGTTGTCCTACCATCAGGATGTTCAAAAAACATGTGGCTTCCTTGTTGCCTCTTAAATTCAAATCCAAGTTCTTGAAGTACTTTTGATACTTCCTTAGCTGACATGAGTGGCAATTTCGCCATGATCAAACCTCTACTTCAACCTGCTGTAACCCTAGAAATTTGGATCTGACAGGCTCAGGCTTTTTCATACTGAGGTATAAAGCTATAGCCTCTTTGGTTCTTTCCATAAGTTCGTCATATGACTTTGCCTGAGTATGGCATCCTGGAAGTTCAATTACCTCTGAAATAAGATATCCATCCTCGCCTTCTTCAACAATAACATTAAATTTCTCGATCATACTAATTAATAATGAACTATTGAATCATATTTAAAGTTTATATCGGTCCCTTGCCGACTCGCTACCGCCGCATTAATCAAATTTTCGCTCTTGTTCCCTTACTTACCTTTAAACTCCGGCTTCCGCTTTTCTAAAAAAGCTTTTAACCCTTCTCGTGCATCCTCAGTTGCCAGTGCCGCTCCAAAGCATTCCGATTCGTACTCCAATGCATACTCTAAGTTCATTTCTACACCTCTATTCACCGCATACTTGAGTGTTCCGAGTGCAGCAGGACTTTTTGACAGCAATTTTTTGATTAGTTCCTCAACCTCACGGTCAAGTTCATCTACAGGGACAACGGTATTCACGAGTGTTAACCGAAGCGCTTCTGTTGCATCTATCTGCTCACTGGTCATCAGCAGTTCCATCGCTTTTGTCTTCCCTATCAATCTCGGTAGTCGCTGAGTCCCACCACCACCGGGAATAATTGCCAGATTTATTTCCGGCAGACCAAATATCGCAGTCTCTGAAGCAATTCTGAAATCACATGCCATTGCAAGTTCTAACCCCCCACCTAAACAAAACCCGTTTATCTTCGCTATTACTGGCTTCTTTATCGTTTCTATGCGGGTTAGTACCCCCTGAACCCACCAGGACCACACACGTGCTTCTTCAGGAGCTTTATCAAGTATCTCGTTTACGTCCGCTCCTGCACAGAAAGCCTTATCTCCCACTCCAGTTATTACGACCACACGCACCTCAGCATCAATCTCAACATCCTCTAATACCTTTCGCAACTCAGTTAATAAAGCGGTGTTCAATGCGTTCAACGATTGCGGTCTGTTAAGCGTTATCGTTGCAACGTGTTCCTTCTTATTGTACAAGAGGTATTTGTATTCCTTTTCTTCGGTCATTTTTATTATGAGCCCCGTCTATGGGATGGGGGAGCGTTTTTGCCAACGATGTCACTAACTATCGTTGTATCGTTGCCTCTACTTCATCATTCATCCATCTTCTGTTCAACGTGCACGTAACAGTCACGCATACTCATAAAACCCTCTCCCTGCCTTTCTCCCGGTCCGGCCAGCCCGCACCATCTGCACCATAAGAAGCGCTGGTTTGAATCGGTATCCGCCGGTCTCATTATACATCGTATTGAGCACTGCAGCCACAATGTCTATCCCGATTAAATCCAAAAGCTGAAAAGGCCCTATAGGCCAGTTAAAACATAATCTTGCTATCTTATCTATATCCTCAACTGACGCAACCCCCTCTTCATGCATCCTTACCGCTTCGTTCATCACAAGGCAGATCATGCGACTCACCACGAACCCCGGCGAATCCTTGACCATAATCGGATCTTTTCCCAACGACTTTACGAATTCATCCGTTCTCTGCACCGTGTCTTCAGAAGTCAACAATGATTTGATTATCTCTACACCCAGTATGAGCGGTGGCGGGTTCATGAAATGGGTTCCAATTACTTTATCAGGTCGTTTTGTTACGGTAGCTAAAGAGATAATAGGAAATGTAGAGGTATTACTTGCAAGAATGGTATGCTCTGGACAGATCCTATCCAACTCTCTGAATATTCCCTTTTTCAGCTCTAAATCCTCGTAAACCGCTTCTATTACAAAATCCGCCCCCTTTGCACCATCTTCCAGGCTCGTTGTCGCCTGTGCTCGTAATGCATCCAGAATGCTATCCGCCTCCTCTTGCTGCATCCGCCCTTTCTTAACGAGACCCGAAAGGTTGCGTTTTATTTTTCCGATTCCCCGCTCTAAAGATTCTTCACTCCGACTGACAACAGAGGTATCATAACCCGCCTGAGCACATACTTGCGCTAATCCGTTTCCCATCACACCTATTCCCACAACACACACTTTCTTTTTAGTCATGGCTTCTTCTTCTTTTCTTTCGTTCGTTCATTCAATCATTCGATAACTCTAAGCTAAACACAGGGCATGTGCGAGGTCCGCCGGAGAACTTATCGCCTTTGTACGTGTACGCACCACTCAGCTTCACTTGCTTACCAAGTAGTTCTTGCGTGGCACGCTCTGTATCGTAATCAAGTCGTCCTACAACGCACGGTCCCTCCTTTGTTCTCACCAGACACGGGATATACGGTACATCATCTTCAAATCCCTCTGAAGGTATACGAATTACCGTAAACGTCACCAACTCGCCTTCTCCACTCAGTTCTGTTATCTCAAGGGTTCTGCCACCGCACCACTGGCATACAGGCATTGGATGGCACGTTATTTTGTTGCACGCTGCACACCGCAGCCCTAACAATTTCCCGTCTCTTATACCGCCCTCATAATCAGCATAGGTTAAAACCAAGTATTCCTTATCCATTTCTATCCCTTTTCCCATTGGCTATTCCCCATTCCCTACTTCTTTGTCCTGCCAAGTATAATATGACATAATGTCCCGAAGTCGCCGCCAAGTGTATCGGTCATCCCATACTCCGGAACCGGATTGATTTGATTGCCTTTTGGTGCTTCTCCTCTCATCTGCTTAACGATCCAGTAAACCTGCGATGCCCCTGTTGCGCCTATCGGATGCCCCTTGCCGATTAACCCGCCGGACATATTTACCGGTATCTTCCCTCCAAATTCCGTTTGTCCCTCTGCGGTTGCATCTGCGGCCTCGCCCCACTCAAAGAAACCCATGCACTCCAGTGCGATTATTTCTGCAATTGTAAAACAATCGTGAACTTCCACTATGTCAATATCTTTGGGGCTGAGCCCCGCACGCTCGAATGCTGCTTTTGCAGAGCTTATCCGCGAAGCAGGCTTTGTTAAGTCCCCCATCTTTGATAATGGACCGCCTGAACCCTGCCCTGTTCCTAATATGTAAACTGGCTCATCAGTATATTTCCTTGCATCCTCCGCGGCGCAGAGCACAAGGGCTGATGCCCCATCTGAAAATGGACAGCAGTCCAGAAGCGTTAATGGATCGGCTACCATTTTTGATTTTACTACATCTTCGACCTTCAAATCGCCCAACTTATTATAGAATTGCGCTAAGGGATTTAAAGCACCATGCTGGTGGTTCTTTACCGAAACACACGCCATCTTTTCTCTCAGTGCATCAAGTGGCAGGTCATAATTTCTCGCATATAGTCTCGCAGCCATTGCGAATACTCCCGGAAATGTGAGTCCTGCAGGTCCTTCTGTTGGCGCATGACATGCCATCGCAAAAGTTCGTGTGGCAAAGGGAACACCCATTATCACCGCTTTTTCCGTGCCTCCGGCAAGCACCATATCGTATTCCCCCGCACCGACCCACAGCGCAGCATCTCGTATCGCAACTGATGCAGATGCACATGCACCTTCAAATCTCGTCGCAGGTATAGGCCCCAGGTTGAGATCAGCGGCCGAGAACCCCGCGGGCATTACTTGACCCTCTTCAAAACCGGGAAGAGCCGCACCTTGAAACAACGCTTCTATATCCTTCAATTCCACACCTGCATCGTCAATTGCTTGCAGTGCCGCTTCTGAAAATAACTCAATTGAGGTCTTCGCAGCTCGCCCAAATTTCGTATGCCCAATTCCTATTATCGCTACATCCCTCATTTGCATCTCCTCCCCTATGTCCCAGCTTCTTTTTTATTTAATAAATAACTTCCGGAATGGAATGAAGCGGGTGCGTGTTGACCTGCTGTTGAAAGAAAATCACGTGTATTTACACAAAAAGTTGTTCATCTCAGTTATTATAAACGTTTCACCACTTATTTTAACTTCTTCGGCCATCAACACATAGCCTTTTTCCGAGTCCACCACATTACCTCTTGCCTTAACAGGCATTCCGAAATAAATACGCCCTTCCTTTTCTTTGTCTATTAACTCTATGAATACTGCACCCGTACCATCGTCTAATACCAGCGTCCTTTTAGTTGCTCCCGCTGAGATTGATATTATATTTCCTTCCACAATTACATCAAATGCACCTTCGCAGCCAACTATTTCTCCTATACTTCTCTTTTTAGGCTTTATCAACTCAGCATAACCGGGGAAACCAATATCATCTTCGATTACACTTACGTTCGTGTTTTCCATTATATACAGCGCGGGCAAGCCCTTCCACCTCTTCACAGACGCGTTCTCTATCCGCACTACCGTATCCTTTACAAGCTCTTCTCGCTCTGTCCACGAGACAAAGGGTAATTTTGCGGTGTCGTCCGCGATGATCCCACGGAGAATGATTTTTTTATCGCCTTCTTTTGTACGTATCTCCTTTCTTGATACGTTCAATACTCTGCATACCGCGTTTATTTCGGATTCCCCGTGCTTCACGCAACACAGTTCTCGATTTCTACTGCTCGAAAAACTGAAGAATCCATGTTTTTCATATTCTCGTTGCATGGCACCTGATTAGTAAAAGGAGGTATACGAAGAAAACACTTTTTAAAAGTGCAGACCACTTTTTAATACAAAAGAAAAAGATTAATTCCTCTTTTAAAAAAACGTGCGTAAAATGAGTAAAAAAGACGTGATTGGCTTAGGCGCCTTGAATTATGATGTGCTATATGCTGTGGAGCGAATAGCACGAGGAGGAGAAGAGGTCGGAATATTAGATGTGCAGAAGGTGCCGGGTGGCTCTGCGGCAAATACCATCGTTGCGTTATCAAGATTAGGCGTTGAGGTTGGCTTCGTGGGAATGGTAGGCACAGACGAAGAAGGAGAACTGATTCTGGAAGATTTAAGGAAAGAAGGCGTGGAGACGCAGATAAGAATAGAGGAAGGTTATACGGGCGCTGCAATAGGATTCGTGGATGCACAAGGTGAACGGGCACTGTATATCTACCCCGGCGTGAATAATCGGCTCTGCATGGATGATATAGATAGAGAGCTTGTAAATACTGCGAGCTTTTTGCATATGAGTTCGTTTGTAAACAAGGAGCAGTTGGAGATGCAACGTGAATTGGCGAAACGCGTTAAGTCAAAGCTCAGTTTTAGCCCTGGTATGCTCTGCTTCAAATACGAGCTTGAGGATTTGATTGCGGTGATAGAGCGAAGTGAAGTGGTTTTTCTCAGCCTTGATGAGTTGACCTCGGTGGTACAAGGAAAAAAATATGAAAAAGGCGCTGAAGCCCTCTTAAACATAGGTGCGCAGATTGTCTGTGTGACGCTGGGCGCGCGCGGCTGTTATGTTACCAACGCCGCAGGGGAATCGCATGTAATCGCTGCCTATCCGACAGATGTCGTGGATACAACCGGAGCAGGGGATGCGTTCGCCGCAGGATTCCTGTATGGCTTGCTACACGAGAAGAGCATACAGGAAAGTGGTAAAATCGGTAATTCGGTGGCTTCGTTCTGCATACGTGAATATGGTGCCCGGAAAGGGCTGCCTTTCAAACGCGTTTTAGAAAAGATTGTTTAACCAACGAAACAATCGGAAACCAGACTACCCTTACCAGCACCCAACCGAAGATTTTTTTGATTGCCCCTTTTTCTAAAATGTTTGACTTATCAACCCTCCCAACCAAATTATATTACATTAACGGCAAAAGAGTAGAACAAATAAAGAAATCCATGATAGCAGAGACAGAGCGTTTACCGTGTGTAAAAGCAGATAAGAGCAGAGGTGAAGAAATCCGGCAAACGTTGAAGGAATTCAAACTGCTGAGAACTGACGCTAAAATAACCTCAGACGAAACGTTCATTTATTTACCACTCATACGAACGTTAACCGATGCAGAGATAAGAGAAATAGGCGACGTTGAACTTTTAACGCTGGATTTTACTATTTTAGAACGGAGAAAGAGCATAGAAGCTATAGTTGGATTCAAGCCATCTTACGAAGTAATAGGTGACATTGCAGTGCTAACGGAGGCGATAGACAATAGGAAAGAGCAGCTTGTAGCGCATGCACTGATGAACAGGCATAAAAATATCAAAGTAGTAGCAAAACGGATTTCTGCCGTAGAAGGCGTATTCAGAACACGAAAGCTGGAGATCATCGCAGGCGAGAACAGGACAGAGACGATGCACAAGGAGAATGGGTGTAGATACAAGCTTGACCTGGAAAAGGTTTATTTCAATCCGCGGTTGGCGGGAGAACGAAATAAAGTAGCCGCACAGGCTGCACGGAGCAGCGTAAAAGAGGAGGAGGTATTAGACATGTTCGCAGGTGTTGGCGCATTCTCCATACAAGTTGCGATACGAGCACCACAAAGTCACGTGACGGCAATTGACATCAATCCCGATGCGATATTGTATCTCCGGGAAAATATGAAGCGGAATGGAGTAAATAACATAGACGCGATAGAAGGTGATATAAGCGAAATTTACGAGAAGTTTAGGAACACGGCAGACCGGATAATCATGAACCTCCCGAAAAGCGCGTATTTGTTCCTCCAAGAAGCTTTGAGCATGCTCAAACCCCACGGCGGGATACTTCATTTCTACGATCTGGAATTCGCTTACCCTGAAGAAGGTGAGGAGAAGCATGATGCGCTTGAACGAGCAATAACGCAAGCGAAAGAGAAATTGATTGCGAAAGTACAAGAATTGGATGAAGAGTTTCGGTCCTATTCAGTAGAGATACGGGACGCACGGAAAGTGAAGCCCTATGCGCCTTACGCATATATAATCGGGATTGATGCAATGATTGAAAAATAAGAGGAATAGTCATTAGCATCACCGAAATCCTGCTTTCCATTTCTTCCATTCTCTACAACATTATAATGCAGCCCCAACCTCTCCACCCCGCTCTGAAGAGCTTGTCCCATAATTAGATATTTTGGGAAATAGAATGCTTATTTCCCAATATAAAACCCTATTTGGGCTTCTTTTTGTTGTGATTTCGAATTGCGAGACAGCCTCTTAAGTACAGAACCTGAAATAAGCACGGAGTCTGTAACCCAAGTTTCAATATGCGTTGGGCATATAAAAACTTTTCCATTCTTCGATGGAAAAATATAGGATATGACAGCATTATGCGAAACTTTTTGATCAGACAATTCTAAAGTTTGATGCGTGCGCTTTTTTCGGTAAAGCCTTTTTTAGAAGGAGAATTTTGGCACAGGTTTTCTTTTTCTAAAAAGATAAAGTGTCAAGCCACAATCAACTTCACGTAATCCATTTTTCCGGTGGTCTGAAACAATCTAACCAATTCCTTTATCCGAGCAGCGTCACCCACCAAAATGAACACTTCGAGGCATTTATCCCCTCGCAGATGGTTGTGAATCTGCGTGCTTATGATATCCTCAAAACCGTGCTTGATTGCAGTCACCGTATCCTCCACCTTCTGCGTATGAATGAGCAAGAGCACGGAATTCAACCTGCCTTCCAACCTCTCCTTCTCTTTGCTATCCGCAATAAGCATTCGTGCGCCTGCTCTTATCACTTCTGACCGTCCGGAGAACCCGAGTTCTTTTTGTAGCTGATCTATCTCCTCTAACAGTCCATCGTTCAACGAAACGCTGATGATTGTCATTTCCCTCCTCCCAAATATGTTTTAATAACAGGTTTTAAAATACCCCCATGAAATATAATAACAAATCATTTAAATGTTAATAATCCTTAGAAGTATGGTATAGTGGAATCAGAAAATCAGGAGAGTTGAGGTAGATGGGGCATAGTGATGATGCGTTCGGAACGCAGGAACATAACAACACATCGAAGCTCATTACCCAGGAGTTAATAAGGCATGCGCCGTTCACAGCTTTCGGCGCCATTACCGGAATTGTTATCGTGTTTTTTGCGGTTCGCCTCCCTCACAATGTTGCGGAAACGATTTTCTATACCCTTCATCCGATGCATGTCGTGTTGAGTGCGCTCGTTACTGCGGGGATGTACAGGCTACATAAAGGCAAAGGCGTGTCGGTAATTTTAATCGGTTACATCGGCGCCATCGGCATAGCGACGATAAGCGATTCACTCGTTCCCTATGCGGGGGAAATCTTACTTCAGTTACCCAATCCCGGACTACATATAGGTTTTATCGAGAAGTGGTGGCTTGTAAACCCGCTTGCCTTTCTTGGTATTGCAATCGCTTACTGGAGACCTGCAACCAGGTTCCCACATGCCGGACACGTGTTGCTGAGCACCTGGGCATCGGCATTCCATATAATTATGGCATTGGGTACGACGGTAAATTGGATTATTCTCTTCTTTATAGGGGTGTTTTTATTCCTCGCAGTCTGGCTTCCGTGCTGTCTAAGCGACATAATTTTTCCGCTTTTATTCGTTAAAACTGCCAATAGCGAGGCAAGCAATGTCAACTCCAAGGGACTATAGTTAAATTCACGGTTGCCCCTGATAGCTTTTTATTATAATAAAAAAGAATGAGGATACGAATGGAGGATGACTTTATTCTGTTGTGTAAAAGAAGTAAAAGGAGGTGAAACAGAAAGGTGAAAATAGCGGCGATAATCGTAGTGGTGGTGATTGCACTTTTCTTCCTGCTGCCCATTCTTTCTGGTAATGCGCCTATTCCAGAGGATATGTCTGCGAGTCAAATAGGGAGTTTTATCGGTGGTTTCGTACGTTATTGGATAGACGCATTACGAAGCGCATTTTAATCCCCGTAAGAAATGGGTGAATCTGTGAGAAAATAGTTTTTACAGTTCTCCCACCTCTTCAAACCGCTTTCTTAAAAAATTTGGGCCCAAAGAACCGAGTAGCCAACCTGCACGAGGTCCCGATGGCTGCCCCAATAATGCGATATAAATCGCTCTGAACACATCCTTCACGTCCACGTTGAGTGTGGATGCAACTTCGTAGATTTTATTATGCCAATCTTCAGCACTTAAGTTCTCGAGCATCGCCGCGGATAACATTCCACGGGTTGTGGACATACGCAAAGGTAATTTCTGTTCCAAGAGCTTCAACGCGTTTTTTTGCGACTCAGACAAGTTTTTTAGTTCCTCTGCCGGTAACGCTGATTGCACTTCGAACTTTACGTGCGGAGGCGCATAGGTCCGCAGCCAATTCTCTGCATACCGTGCTTTCTTCCTTATCTCCTTTAGTTCTTCTTCGTTCTCTTCATTAACTGCATATCCGCTTCTTTTAATAACCTTGAGAAACTCCTCCGAACCGACAGGTGCAACTTGCACAAGGGTGATAAGATGCCTGAACGGGATTTTCCCCGCAATACCGCCCCCTATACCACCGATCTCACGCTCATATTCATCTACCAAGTTGAGTAACGGTAACGAAGGATTGAAGGCAATATGCTTTTCTGGCCTCACCCTCGATATGACATGCTTTAAAATTTCGGGCGGCACTGCCTCTAACATCTCATGCACCGGAATATTGGTCCCTCGAGATGAGGACATAGCGGTAACTTTCGCCTTCGTCCCTTCTTTACTCAGCTTTAAGAGAATATGCTCAAAGGGGATAGGATACGGCGCGGGGTAATTGTATATCCCTTCGGATATCCGCGTGCCCGTGTCAAAGGAGCCACCAGGGGAGGCGTGATCTTTGCCAAACGGCTCGATGGTGACGCCGAGGATTTTCCATCGCGCTGCCCAGTCCACTCGCCACGCCAATTTACCACCGCCTTTAAACGAAGCCACACCCTTGTTCCCACATTCACACTCGTAATACACTTCCTCCTTATCTACATCGTAGCCCTTTACCATTGCGGCTGTGATTCTGCCACACGCGTCACAGAGAGGGTTGAACGGCGTCCATTCTTCTGGCAGTTCCCTGCCAGAAACATCCGCTATGATCCTTGACAACTCTTCCTTTCTCGATAGCGCTTCCTTTATCACGTCCACGTACAGCCCGGACTTGTACAGCACATCCGCTCTAAAAACTTCGATTTGTATGCCTAAATTGTCCAGAGAATCGAGGAACGGCTGTACAAAGTGGTCCGCATAGGATGAGCGACCTCCTTCGGGGTCAGGTATCTCTGATAATGGTTTGCCTACGTGCGCTTCGTATTCTGGAGGCAGGAACGGGTATCTTCTCCTGAGTGGGTCAAACGTGTCTGCAATATAAATGAGTCGCGCGTCCACGCCCATATCTATGAGCGCGGAGTACACTACATCTCCCGTTATTATCTCTCGCAGGTTACCCACATGAATGTCACCCGAAGGTGTAATGCCAGTAGCAACAACATGCTTTTTCTCTTTCCGTTTCTCTACGATGTCCTGTGCGATTGCTAAAGACCAGTGCATTTTTGTTAATAATATTATGGTGGTGGGGAGAAGATAAAAAGTAAGTCTTTCGTTTAAGCGGAGGTTTGTTTTTCGTGGCTTTATAATGGAGAGGACCGCTTTGCGATGTATCTTCCGCTTTAAGATAAAAATTGTTTGGATATTTTATTAACTATCTCCACCAATTTTTGTAGTTCAACACAACTTTCTTTCAGTCTTGATATTGTTTCCTCAGCGAGATATTGACTTCTGCAATGCATTATCGTTATCGTATTACGAATTGGTTCCAAATCGTCTAATCTCTTCTTCCACTCTTTAGGATTTCCCATATAAGAACGGAATACTCGTTTATTAGGTTTTGCTTCGATAATCTTTCCATAATCATAAAAATCAATAAAGTACAATTCTGGCAGTTTCCTTTCCTCTTTTAAACGAGTTTCTTGAACTATTTCTCCATATTTCTCCCTCACATCACTTGGAACTCCTTCCCACCACCATTCCTCTCCGTACTCATTGTTCAATATTCTTCTCAAGGGCTATCTCAAATTCTATTTTTGCCTCAGAATATCGCTCTCTTAAATAAAATAATTCACCTAAATAATAATGTGGCGCCCATAATCTTGGATTTAACTCTATTGCTTTTCTAAAACTCGTTTCAATTTCTTTTACATGCTCAGGAGAGAAATCATCTCTATATTTTGAGAACAACTTCTTGCCCTTTATAAAATAATCCCAGCCACCTTCTTTAACTATTTTCTCAAAATTCCAACCGTCCTCATTTGTTGTTTCTTCGTTTTAGATTTGGAGTTCGAAGACATTATACTTACCTATTACCTATAATTTTTAATATTTCATCACCATAAGATTCAATCTTCTTTTCACCTATTCCTTTAATCCCCTCCAACTCCTTCTTTGTCTTCGGTAATTGATTAGCTATATCTATTAACGTGCTATCGTGAAAGACGCAGAACGCGGGGATATTTCCCTCAGAAGCGACATTTTTTCGCCACTTCTTCAACTCGTCTCGTCAAGCACGCTCAAATTCTTAGTTTCACTAATCTTCTTTTTCGCAGGCAACCGCAAATCGACAGGTATTTTTTCTTCCAACGCCTTTTCTGCCAATTCTGTAAGATATAACAAAGGTCTTGGGAAATTTGAACTGCCCTGCTTTTTTATCAAATATCCTTTCTCTATCAACTGGTCAATAATATCAATCACTTCATCTGCCGTACAATCTTTTAGGATACCGTAGTACCTTGATTCTTGAAGATTTTGATTTATTATCTGCTTTGATTTCGAACCCCGCAATATATTGGCTAAAAACGTTCTGCCCGGATGAAAATCCAAATCTTTCAGCAACTCGAAAATATTGGGGGCAATTTTAGTGGATTTGTCCGACTTATCTCTTAAACTGTCTTCAAGTTCCTCTTTTGCTTTGATACCTTCGCCAATTTTCAAAAACGGATTGCAAACACTGCACGCATTGCACTCTCCATTATACTCTTCACCGAAATAATTCAGAACAAACTTCCTTTTGCACTCTTCGCTTCGCGCATATTCCACCACTTTACCGATCTTATTCATGCTACTTTCTTCCAACCTCCAAAAGATATCATGAATTTTACCTGCACCAATCTCGTTTATCTCATGATTAATTTTTATCGGCGTGCAAACATCTCTTTCTATAAGTTCTATCTTTCCTTCGGCTTTCAATCCCCGCAAAATATTGTTTGTTTTCTGAATAGATATTTGAACAGAATTGCTCAGCTCTTCCAAATCCATCCAGCCGTTTAAATTCTCTTTGAAATACTCACTCCTGATTATCCCCTCTGTTTCCTGCCCATATTCGCTTGATTCAACTTTAGAGTCAATCAATCTTATTTTCGCGCGCTTGAAAATCTTAAAAGATGTTTTTATCGCACCAAACCTCTCAAGGTGATATAAAATCAATCTGATGGGAACTTCATCCAACTTCAAATCGTTTGCCAACCGCTTTATATTTACATGAATTAATTTCCCCTCACCCTTCTCTGCCACCAACAAATCAAGCACCGCTTTAATTTGTTTAACAGTAGGGGTAGTTCGTTCAATCAGTTTTCTTATTTTTATCTCATCTCCTTCAGAGTAGAGCAAAATGCAATTCGAGATATTTTGATCTCGCCCGGCACGACCCACCTCCTGATAATAATTCTCGATTGATTTGGGCAAGTTGTAATGGATTATTGCCCTTATGTCCTCTTTATCAATGCCCATCCCGAATGCATTTGTAGCAACCACGATTCTCGTTCTCCCGCTTATAAAATCATTTTGAATCTCCCTTCTTTTCTCCTTATCCTCTATTTGACCGTGGTAATAGGATGCACTCAACCCCTCACGGGCTAAATATGTGGCCAGTTCCTCTGCTGTCCTTATAAAATTGACGTAGACAATAGTCGAACCTTTAAGTCTTTCTAATAAGCCTTTAAGGAGTTCTTCTTTTTTGATATTACTTTTCAAAGTGAGCACGGAAAATAACAGATTTTTCCTGTCAAAACGGTCTTTAAATACATCACATTCGACGTCCAATTGTCTTTGTATGTCCTCTTCGACTTTTTCAGTGGCTGTAGCAGTCAATCCAAGGATAGGTGGGGGTGGAGTGCTTAATGCCATTATCACCTGTCGCAGTCGTAAATAATCTGGTCTGAAGTTATGACCCCAGATAGAAATGCAATGCACTTCGTCAATTGCTATCAAGCTGATGTTACACGACTTCAATATACTCATCAATTTGTTATCTACGAATGTTTCCGGAGCGACATACAACATCTTCAATTTTGATTCTTTTAATTGCTTGTAGATGCGCTCTTTTGAACTCGAATCCCGCATGGAATTGATATACGCCACGTCAAGTACACCTTTCTTCTCCAGATTGTCCACCTGGTCTTTCATCAATGCGATTAACGGACTTACAACAACTGTCAGACCATCAAATATCAATGCAGGTATTTGAAAACATAGGGACTTTCCGGCTCCCGTGGGTAAAATAGCAAGCGTGTTCTTTTGAGATAAAACATTGTCAATTATCTCTTTTTGCTTTGACCGAAAAGATTGGTGATTGAACACGGTGGTTAAAATGGTTAGGGGCTCTTTTGGGTTTGGAGAGTTTTGGGCCATTTTTATTTACCTCACCACGTTTAAGTTAGGAGAATTTTGATTAACTTTGGTTTTTAAGAAATAGGTAAAACATTTTGTTCATATTTTCACGTTTGACACTCATTTTGCGACTTTTTCGCTCCCAAACAGGCTAATTTCCCACCTCATCGATTTTTGGTCTGCCGCCTCGTTCGCTCCTGTTATCGTACATATCACCCACTATCGGGCGAAACGCTTCCCAATCAATCAGCGATTTAATCTCCGCCAGCCGATCGCCAAGCTGTTCCACTCGCTTGTACGCCTCCTTCTGCCAGAGGCCCATTAAAGTTTTCATAATACATAATTATATGTATGGACATATAAAAAGTTGTATACCCAGGGGGGTTTTCAAAATTCTCTAAGAAAAAAGTGGGAATAATTTCTTCCGTCCAATTTCTATCTACTGCACTTCGTCCGTTCCGTAGATGGCGTGTTAAAACTCTTCGTCCATTTCCAGCCGGTCTTCTTCAACATCGAGCCACTCGCTTCGCCGCGGCTTCTTCCTTAAGATGCACAGCAAGTCTTCTTCATCTTCGCTGAACATCTGCGCTGTACATGCCATGTTCCTACTCACCTCCTATGCCAACCATATGAGAGAGTAAGTCGTGCTTAAAACCCTTGCAACCAACATAAGGGGCCAGACCCACTGTTTTTGTATTGAACCTTTTCTAAAAGGTTTGAAATATCAACCAAATGTCCCCAACCACGCCTCTCTTACTTCTTCTAATGAAATATTCACCAACTCTTTGTTCTTATCTTGAATCCCAATCCGCTTCTCCTCCAAAGTCTCACCTATGTTACTTATACAAACGCCTCGTGTATTCATCAACTCCTCAAACCTTCCTGCTGCTTCTCCTCTACACACCTCCACCACCCATCTCGAATTCGACTCGGAGAACAACTTATAATCGCTTCTCAGTTCCGGGTTTACATCTGCAATATTAATAGAAGCGCCAATATCCCCGCCTAATAGCATCTCGCATACCGCAACCGCAAGACCACCTTCGGAAACGTCATGACAACTCGCTATTACGCTCATCTTCATCGCCTCCCGTAACGATTGCATACTCCTGCTCAGCACCGCTGGATCGGTCCTCGGCACAATTCCGCCTTCTACATGCCATAACTTGCAATACTCACTTCCGCCCAGCTCCGCTTTCGTTTCGCCTATCATATATAACGGATTGCCAGCTTCCTTAACGTCCACCGTAACGCATTCTCGCACGTCTTCGCATAGCCCGATACCCAGAATAGTGGGTGTGGGAGGAATAGATTCTTTCAGCGCTGCGGATTCATTATAAAAACTCACATTCCCGCTTACAAACGGCACTCCAAGCGAGGATGCCACGTAGCCGAGACCACGACAGCATTCATAGAAATCGCCCATCCTGTCCGGCTTCTCGGGATTGCCGAAGTTCAAGCAGTCGGCAAACGCATGAGGAGTTGCACCTACCGCGGTCAAATTCCTGCACACCTCGTCTATCGCGCTTGCAGCGCCCCAAAACGGATTTATTCTACAAAAGGACGGATTCACATCCGAAGTAATCGCAAGTCCCTTATAAGAGTCTTCTAACGGCTTTATCACCGTGGCATCGCCATGCGTCTCTTTTCCTATTGGCCCTTGCAACGGTTTTATTACTGTAGAAGCCCGCACTTCATGGTCATATTGTCTTATAACCGATTCCCGGGATGCGATATTCGGCGCGGAAAGCAACCGTTTTAAAGTTTCGTTATAGTCTACGGGCTCTTCTATCGCCACGAACTTCTCTTTTTCCTCCCGCCTCACCTCCATCGGACGCACATAAACAGGACAGGAGACGAGAAAATCTGTCTCCAGCTCAAATATCTTCTCGTTATCGTAAAAAATCGTTATCTGTGAAACAGGCGAATATTTCTTCTCTTTGGTAAAGCTTTCTTCTCTAAAGAAAGGTTTTGTTTGACCTATAGCTACAGCATCTACATCCCATTTCTCGAATACTGCCAGTAATTCGTACACGTTATCCGGCTCCACCGCGATTAAAAACCGTTCCTGTGATTCAGAAACCCAGATCTCCCATGCGCTAAGACCCTCTTCCTTCAACTTCACTCGCTCTAAGTGAATCTCAGCACCGCATCCACCTGCATGGCACATCTCATTCACCGCGCAGGACAAGCCACCGCCACCAAAATCCTTCATCCCGCTTATCAACCTCTTCCCGTTCGCTTCCAGTATCGCATGCATGAGTGGTTCCTTAGTTATCGGGTCACCCAATTGAACTGCGCTTCTGAATTCCTCCTCACCCGTCAGCTCCACCGAAGCAAAGGTAACTCCGTGTATACCATCTCGCCCGGTCTTCCCGCCAACCAAGACAAGCACTTCACCGTGCTTCGCCATGCTTCTGCTCAAATCAGCCTTCTTCATTATTCCTACACAGCCGACATTCACCACACAGTTGCCCACGTAGCCTTCATCGAAATAAACCATACCCGCGCATGTTGGAATGCCTATACGATTCCCGTAGTCGCTTATCCCTGCAACAACACCATTAAACAAAAACCGCGGATGCTTCACTTCTGCAGGAAGTTGGTCATACCCATAATCCAACGGGCCGAAGAATAAAGGGTCAATCAACGCAATAGGCTGCGCGCCCATGCAGATTACATCCCGGACTATCCCTCCAATCCCTGTTGCTGCACCACCGTAAGGCTCTATTGCCGAAGGATGGTTATGGCTCTCGAAGGCAAAAACATACGCATGGTCCTTGTCAAATTCCAGGACGCCCGCATCTTCTTTTATCACTAACATATTCTGCGGCGCTTCTATCCCAAAAATGAACTTCTGCAATACATTTTTCGAACTCTTGTAACAGCAATGCTCCGACCACGCCTGTGCAATACTCTGGAGTTCTACATCCGTTGGCTCTCTGTTTTTCGCAGCAAAATATCGCTTTAGCCTGCACATCTCTTCCAAATTGAGCGAAAGACCCATACTTTCACTTATACGAGTCAATTCTTCATCGTTCGCATCCCGTATCCCTACCTCAAACCTTTTCTTGGTAAGAAAAGCTTTACCAAAAGAACTTTTCATCTTTACCTTCCCTGTAGTGTAGTTATCTCTTTTTACTTAGTAACCTTAACTCCACATCACTTAGGGAATATGTTCGACCAAAGTCTCTCTTCTCCAAGTCCCTGACCTTCTTTGGAACCTCGGAGATCATGCTATGCCCCCCCAGATCGACATGATATACCTTGCCGTATTTGAACAACCGATCAATCGGAGTGAGCTTACGGTTGAGTTCCGCTTTCTTCAAGAGCTGCTCCAGTTTACAGTGGATACAGAGTGAAAGGAACGATATAAATACATGTCCGAAGACGCTCTCGTCGTCCTGTAAGTATATTTTATCAGCATTGAGCACAGTTTTATACGTATCGAACCCGCTGTATTTCTCATAATACTTGTCCCAGACATCTTCTTTCTATAAACCTGGCGTCCTCATCACCGAACAAAGCTTTGATATACTGGTTATAGCTACCGAACTCGAAAGATTTTTCCAAATTCTCTGAAATCCATTTGTCAAATTGCTCCTTAAATTTCTTCCTGCCGCCAGCTTTGAGATATGCAAAAGCGAGAAACAGACCTTGATGATAATCAATAACGTTTGAGTTTTCCAGTATTTCAATAGCCTTCTCATAATTCTTCGTGAATAAATACGCTTCTCCAAGTTCATTATCCCAGACATGTTCAAAGCGGTCCTTCCGATCAATGATCTTCTGATAGATCCGGACTGCATTGTCTATATCATCAATAGCAAGATAAGGATATGCTATATCGGAAAGGATGGTCATACATATCCTCTGGATATTTCAATGCTGCCTTTTCTAACCGCTTAATACTATCCCGAACATCTTTCGCTTTTACCCATATCGCGTGTCTTTATTCTTCACACTTTTTGTGGCGGTCCATTTTTTCACCGTTGTTAAACTTTAATTCCCCACATATAAAAAAGATTTTAGTAGAATGAGAAGAATACATTTAGCAAACTACAAATGATCATAGGGACGAGAGGTAGTAAGCTGGCAATATTGCAGACCGAGAAAGTATGTGAACGGTTGCGAGCGCTGGGATTGGGCTACGAGATAAAATCGGTGCAGAGTTTAGGCGATGTCATAACGGATAGAGGATTATATGAGATGCCATCAGAGGGCGTTTTTGTTAAAAAACTCGATACAATGCTTTTAACCGATAAAATAGACATTGCAGTGCATTCCATGAAGGATATACCTCTGGAAAGGGATGAAAGGTTAGAGACCTCCGCGGTCTTGCCTCGTGATTCGCCGTATGATGTGTTGGTCTCGAAATATAGTTTGGCTGATATGCCTGAGGGTGCAGTGATAGGAACCTCAAGTGTGAGGAGGAAGTACCAATTTTTGAACTACACGGAGAAGAAGAGTGTAAAAGTAAAAATAAAGGACATCCGGGGTAACGTGGACACGAGGATTGAGAAATTTAGAAGAGGTGAATATGACGGTGTGATTCTTGCGGAAGCAGGACTTGAGCGGTTGAATCTGAATATAGAATATGAAAGGCTGGATTGTGACCCGTTTGTGCCTTCACCGGGGCAAGGAATAATTGCGGTAGTTACGAGGAAAGGGTCGGAGGAGAGTAATATTTTAAAGGCGGTAGACGATGCAAAGACGAGGGTAGAGGCTGAAGCGGAGAAGGAAGTATTAAAAGTAATGGGTGGTGGATGTTCGCTTCCAGTAGGGGTGCATGCTTATTGTAAAGGCGAGAATGTGGAATTAGCCGTTTATGTCGGGTTTTCTGATGAAAAATACATGTTGGAAAAGGCTGTTCTTAGTAAAGACCGCTGTTTGGAGGAGGCGAGAGACTTCATCACAAATTTTAAGATTGGCCATATCTCGCCACAAAAACAGTAAAATCGCGAAAAGTTTAAGCTAAGCGAAGCGAAAAGAAGCCCCTGTGGATACGTATTGAAAGGCTTGTTAAGATTATAGCGTGGCTTTATACACATCCAGTGTCCGTGCTGCTATCTTATCCCACGTGTAGTCCCGTTCAACCAATTTCCTTGACTCTACGCCCATCTTTTCCCAGTTTTCTCGTAGCATCGCGTTTATTGCAGCTCCTATTTCCTTCGCTGATGTGCCACAGATTATGCCATTCCCACGGACAAAATGCTTGTTATCCCCAACATCGGTGGCAATAATCGGCAGCCCAGACGCCATCGCTTCGAGCAGTGCAATTGGCTGTGCTTCAAGCTTAGAAGGCAATAAGAAAACGTCTATGCCTCGATAGAAGGACGGGGCGTCTTTAACATACCCTAAAACCTTTGTTCGTTCGTCTTCCAGCCTTTTCACTTTGCTATACAGCGGGCCAGCACCCGCAATCTTTAAACAGACGTTGTCTACGTCCAACGCCTTCACTGCCTTTATCATATTTATGACATTCTTTTCAGGAGACAATCGTCCAAGATAGCCTATACAGATGCTCTTTCCCCGCTCGTTGCTTTCTTTTTCATCCTTTTCTGCGGGGTGAAAACGTTTTACATCCACGCCGTTTGGTATAACCACGAGTTCAGTTCCGTTACCATTATCGCCATAGCCATAACCATAGCAATGTTGGCGAATATACTCGGCAATTTCTGCACTTACCGAGATGAATTTCTTTGAACGACCGGTATAAAGAGTAACAAGCATTGATATAAGTGTTTTTGCGACCTCACCGCTGAGACCCTCCCCCGCTTGAATATGGAACGTATTGACAATGTTGACCTCAGAGCAGATGGAAGAAAAGGGTAGGAAATATTCAGAGAACGTAGCTGCGTGGTGTATATGGAGAACGTCGCAATCTTCCACCTCTTTTTTTATCTTTCCGAGTGCGAAGTCAAAACCATACGAAATACCACCCGCCGAATTACCCAGCATGTGCGAGCCGAGCGAAAACTGGTCTATACTCTTTACTTCATGTCCCAACTTCTCGAATTCGTGCGAGAGTGCTTCAACGTGCGTCTTTATTCCACCACTTACAGTGCGATGGTAAAAAGCTATTTTCATCGTTTCATTAACTGCTAAGATATGACTTATACTAAGCTACATTTAGCTCTATTGGTTCATACACATATAAAATTATTTATATGAAACGGTGCTATACTACTAAGAGATAAGGGGCCCGTAGCTTAGCATGGTTAGAGCGCCCGGCTCATAACCGGGCGGTCAAGGGTTCGAATCCCTTCGGGCCCATAACTGGGCGATGATTAGCACAGATTGAAGAAATCCATGAGTGGTGCGATTACTTTTTTTCTTCGAATTTTCAAACGTTCATTCCTTTC
The DNA here is from genome assembly GCA_030611045.1 of Methanosarcinales archaeon. Lineage (GTDB taxonomy): Archaea > Halobacteriota > Syntropharchaeia > Alkanophagales > Methanospirareceae > JACGMN01. Next base: position 18,485 of record JAUWQN010000002.1, on the reverse strand, counting down.
AATACGATATCGCCAACATTGACACCAATATCGTGAGCTATAACATGACACTTTACTTTTAACAGAAAGAAGACGGGTCGTTTTTCATTAGAAAGTCCCTCGTAATTTCCCTGCCCCTTACTGATTATAAAATTCGAGTTGTTATACACATCTTTAAATTCCGCAGTGCATGTTTTAAGGATAGTGCCAGGCGCACTCGTTCCGGATGATACTATACTCGCAACTTCATCAATACCTGCCTGTATAGCGTCCTCATATGTCACATCATTTATAACCGGTACATCCCTAACGACATATGTCACTGGCTTTTTCAATGCCTCTATTAAAATTCTATCAAAAACAGCTTCCCCCGCATTATCACCGAGATACAGAATCTCATTGGTTTTATCTAAGCCATCTTTGAATTTATCGTAATCGTATATCGCAAAATCTTTCTTGAGCACGACATCTATCTCTTCTTCGATATCAAAAACTTTGTTGGGGCCGAAATCTATCACATTTCCTGCAATCGCCATTCTTATTGCGGTAAGGAGCTTATCATTTGACTGTTCAACTATCCTCTTCAAAGAAGGATATAATGCCAAGGCTTTTTCAGTACTCTCGATTTTTAGTTCCTTATAAGGATCAAATTCTCCTGTGATTTCCCGTACTTTCTCGTATACGAGCATTCCTGTTTCCGGTGGTGTGCTTTCAAGAGGAATATCTCTGAGCATCATTCCAACTTCATCTAATATCCTTTTTAGTTTCTTTTCATCATCTGTTGCTATTCGTCCTGCACGGAGTGCTTGATCAACGAAACAGGGAATGCAGTCAAGATATGTTCTCATTTTCGATTAGTTCCGCTATCAAATTTCGACCTTCCTCAGATCCGAATAACGGCAGGTCCCAGAGCTGGACTATCTTGTAGCGTGTAACCGTAACTTCTGTCGCCGCTTTTGGATTGTAACCTTCTTTTTCATACCGTTCCTTAGCAATCAAAATGCCCCGTTTTTGCCATTTCGGCGTTTCATTCAGGTTAACCCCTTTACGAAAAAGCATCTCATGTACCTGCGGTGCCTTCATCCCTTTCAGTCGCTTCTCAGCCTCTTTCTCGCTCAGCCCGGACTCTTGCAGTCCGTAATATCCATAAGCATTAATATGGTTTCGCCATGCTTCTGCCTGCCGCTGCACGAGATATTCCAAAACATCCTCTCCGCTGCAAACAGGGATAATCCGTGCATCGAAGGCAACAGCCTCTTTAAAGTCCAAAACGATGGTCAACGCACTTGCTAAAAAACTCGCAATTACAGAATCCAGCTTCTCTATCCTTCCTTTAAAAATAACATGCGTAAAAAGAAGATTTATCTCATCTGAGAAGATGTAAGCAAGCTTTGAGTCGAACCCGCTCTTCTCGAAAAAGATCGCCACTGCTTTCGCCATCCCTTTTGCGAATCGCTCGTCATACGGTTTCTCAAACTCGTCGCTTAAGACACGCCTGAAGTTCCTCCCATCAGCACGTACGATCAGAGGAGGAATAGCTTTTATAGCTGCGTAGACCTCCCTATCCCGGTTCTTATTATAAAGTCTCTCGCGGTTCAGATCAGTCATCCCTGACTCTTTCTACTACTTCTTTTCTTTTATTGCCTACCGCTCCCTTTTTCCTTCCTCTTCTTCTTCGCCCTCTCGCTCCGCCGCTCTTCTCCTCACGTGCTTTATGAGCACTATATCCCCAATTGCGGTTACCCATCGGTAAGGAACGATCACCCCTTTCCTCTTGCCCGCGTTGAAAGCGTTTGGGTTCACGTTCTTCACTGCCAGACCAGACACTCTCTTCTCCCTTATGTCCACACTCACATCCTCAATTTTACCGACGTATATCCCTCTATCCGTGTACAAATCCTGCCCATATAAAGAAGACAATTGTATTTCCATAATGCTATTTATGAATTGACGGTAATATATATAATTAACTGATTAATCTAACGATAAACGATGCAAACATCTATACAAGTTGGCAGAATTATTGGCATACCTATACGATTGCATTTCTCCTTTTTCATTCTCCTCCCGCTCATTGTACTGATGTTTGCGGAAGCTCCAGGACCGGTGGGCTTGGGAAACCTTGGGGAACTATCCACACCTTTCCGCCTATCCTTAGCGGCCATAGCGGCTTTTCTTTTTTTCCTCTCTTTATTACTCCACGAGCTGTCCCATTCATACGTTGCGATGAAATACGGGACAAAAATAAGGGGCATCACTCTTTTCATCTTTGGCGGCATAGCCATGATGGAGGATTTACCAAAGGAGCCGGATAAGGAGTTGCGGATAGCAATTGTGGGACCTTTGATGAGTTTTGCCATCGGTGGAGCATTCCTTTTCACGTATTTTGGTATAGCCGCAGTACACGTGGCTATTTACGACCCGCTTACAATCTTACTGTTTAGCCTCGGGCTTCTTAATGTGGTTTTAGCCACGTTTAACTTATTACCTGCCTTTCCAATGGATGGTGGGCGGGTGTTACGAGCTTTTCTTGCAAAACGTATGCAATTCCTCAAAGCGACCAGGAGAGCAGTATTCGTGGGGAAGACATTTGCTGTTATAATGGCAATCGTGGGCTTTATGCCCGATCCCTTTATACTTTATTCTACCGGAGACGTGAGAATACCGTTTAACCCGTTTTTAGCGTTCATTGCCCTCTTTTTATACATAGCGGCAACAGAAGAAGAAAGTGCTACGATCACGGTTGCCACGTTAGAGGGACTAACGGTAAAACAAGTGATGAGAACAGATAACGCGAGTGTCCTGGAAGATATACCCATCACGGCGCTGGTGGAGAAGATGCTTGCGGAGAAAAACGCCGAATATGCAGTGGTAAACGAAGACGGCGAGTTCAAGGGCTTCGTAACCTTCGGCGAAATTAAGAAGCTATCAGCCGAGCAACGTTACCCATTAAATGTCTCCGATATAATAATAAGCTCCTTTGATATAATGAGCGACGTTATATCACAAGGAGAAGAAGCAATAGAAGCGCTAAAACGAATGGTAAGCACGAAAAAGAAGGTTTTGGCGGTGGAAGGAGAGGAAAGTGGGAAGATCATAGGAATTATCACGAAAAGGGATTTAGCGATGTTTATAGAGATGTTGAAGGGGCGTGGTTAAAAGAAATGCAAAATACCGAGTGCATTCATTGTCGCCGCAGGAGAGTTGCCCCTTTTATCGTCCCTGAAATTTTGATTACTCGTATTCCAATCTGTGCGTCATTTACTGAATGAATGCACGCTAAAGACGCCCTTACTTCATCGACTTTATCATGAGCGCATCTCAGGATGCCCCCGCCGCTGTTTGCATCTTCACTTTTATGGTATTCGATCAGCCATACCTTACTTTCACTTGCTCCTACATCGCCGTATAATGCATAAAGCGAGTCCCATATCTCTTTCAACAATTCCCTCTTATCTATTTCTCGTTCACAGATCACCTCAAAGCGAAGATACCGTCTCCTTTCACGAAGAGAGGGAGGCAGATGAAGCAGCAAACTCAGGATATATTTCATATTCATATTATCTCCACATCTCTCTCCTTTTTCCATCTCTTCTCTAATACGCCCCTGGGAATATCGCATAACGCACTCGTAGCCTCTTCTTTAGGCATTCCAAACAGGGCTGCAAGTGCAATCATCTCTCGTGGTGCTCTCAAATCGTAGGTGGTGTGTGCATGGCTGGTTAATATCATCGGGGTGTTATATTTCCTTACAAGCTTCAAAATCTCACGCATTTTACCGAGGGTTCGTGCTCTTTCACCCCTTCGGCTGTGGATTATCGAATTCATGTTAAAATCGATTGCAACACCATTCTCAGCAGCGTATCTCACCAATACGTGGTTCAATTCTCCTTCTCCTTTCTCTCCACACGGATGAGCCAATATATCCACCTTTGGATTCTCTACTGCCGCTCTATTTATTTTATCATTACCGCCATGAACCGCTAATAAGGACACTTTGCCCCAGTGAAGGTTTATTTTCCTTTTCAGGTCAGAAACAGAATTTGCTTTTATCTCTACTCCGGTAAAGATATAATTTGATGCTAAATCCTCTCCCACAATATTATCGTGGTTTGTTATTGCGATGCCGGCATAGCCGTATCGTTTCGCAACGCTGAGCAGTTCCTCTACTGGCGTATCGGTTTCCGGATATGCATGGACATTGAGGTCGAAGTACTTGAGCATCAAACTAAAGAAAAGGTTACAAATAAAAAAGTGTTCGGGAGATTCTTTTATGGACGTTTTAGAGCGCAAAATTTAAAAATGATGTTAAGCTATCACCACATACTTACATACGATGAACGAGAGAAAAATAGACGCAATCTTATTCGACCTTGATGGTGTGCTGATAAACTCATTTGAAAGCTGGTATCAAGCTTTTAGTAAAATGTTGCGAGCGTACGGCAAGGGAGAAATAAGTAGAGAAACGTTTGAAGAGAAATGTTGGGGTCCTGACCTGAGACATAACCTGGCTGCGTTAAATCTGGGTGAAGATGCCGCACGGCGTTGCGTACGTGAGCAACTGAATTTGATAGGGCTTATAGAGCTGTTCCCCGATGCAGAAGAGGTATTGCATCGTACGCGAGAGGACTATCAGCTTAAGGTAGGGTTGGTCACGAATACGCCGAGAGAGAACGTTAACAAGATCTTGGAGCACTTCCAGCTATCTAACCATTTTGATGTGATTCTTACTGGCAATGACGTGAAACGAGGTAAGCCGGATGCTGAGATTGTAATCACGGCATGTGAGCGGCTAAACGTGAAGCCTGAGCACGCGATACTTGTGGGGGATACAAAAACTGATTATCAGGCTGGTAAAGCTGCTGGCTGTTCGGTAATCGGCGTGGGCGCGAAATCTGCAGGTGATGAGCACATAGAGAAGCTTGATGAACTGTTCACTATTAAACCCTTTTCTTTAAAACTTTTTTAAAAAGTTTTATCAAACAACTTTTTTATCTGCGATAAAAACCTTGACTAAAAACAACCCTTTTAGAAAAAGCGTTTTCGGAAAAGAAAAAACTATAATAGAAACATGGATGAAAAGATACGGGCATCTGTTCCTGCTAAGGTGATATTATTTGGTGAGCATTTCGTGGTGTACGGTAAGCGAGCATTAGCTGCTGCTATAAACCGTCGGCTTGCAGTAGAGGTCTCGAGCAGAGAAAAGAGGGGGTATCACGTAAAAATAGCGAACATACCTACGTTTGGCTTGGAGCTTGATTTAGGAGCAGGGAAAGGGAGAGATAGAAAAGTCCTTCCTTATAAGGATTACAGCGCGGCAGCAAAAGCACTTGCGTATGTCAAAGGATCAATAGAATACCTTGAAGAGCGGTATGGTATAGGAGACGAAGGAGTGGAAATAGAGATAAAGTCGGAAATACCGCTTTCCGCGGGGTTAGGGTCTTCGGCAGCTACCTGTGTTGCGACTATCGCGGCACTCAAAGAATATTTTGGCGTGAAGGGCGATGTGGAAAGGATAAGAACTGATGCACACAGTGTTGAGAAGGAGGTACAGGGCGCTGCCAGTCCTATTGACACCGCAATTTCAACGTATGGCGGATATGTGTTAGTAGAGCGAAACGAAGTGAAGCAATTGCATTTAGCCGAATTGAATTTGATTGTAGGGTGTGTTGGGAGCATACCATTGAGTATGGAGGGCACAAAAGCATCTGAGATGGGATTGAAGACTAAAGAACTTGTAGCAGGGGTTAAGAATCGGAGGGAGACTTTTACGAGCATATTTGATTCCGTCTTTGAAGCCTCGGATGAAATAGCGGCACAGGCAATCAGGGCGATAGAAGACGGTGATTTCCAGAAATTGGGTGCGCTGATGAATATCAATCATGGTTTGCTGGATGCAATCGGGGTGGTTCCAAGACGGTTAAGCGAACTCGTGAAGGTGTCACAGGAGTTGGGCGCTTTAGGTGCAAAAGTAACAGGAGCAGGTGGTTCGGACGATATGGGTGGTGTCGGCTCGGTTTTGGTGCTGCCTGGAGAGGCAGGAGAGGGCATAAAAGCTGCGATGAAGATCGCGGGTGCGCTTGCCATGGACGTGAAAACAGGTGGAGAAGGGCTGGAAGTGGAACCTCCTAAATCTTAATATCTAATCTCTAAACAACTAACTGTCTATTCTTTACCTCTTCACCATCTTCAATACTTCTTCTAACTCTCTCGTATTCACCACGTCTTCTGGTTCGAGCCAGCCACGCCGGGCAGTTGCCACGCCATATTTTATCACTGCGCCCATCTGCGTTGCAGCATGCGCGTCTGTTGAGATAGCAATTAAAACGCCGTAATCCTTCGCCATCTTGCAATGTATATCGTTAAGGTCAAGCCGCTCCGGGAACGAATTAAGTTCCAGGATGGTTTCCGTATCCTTTGCAGCAGCCATAAGCCTCTCCATATCCACTTCATACGGATCCCTCTTCCTTAACAAACGACCTGTTGGGTGCGCAATTATATCCACGTTAGGATTCTCCATTGCGGTTACGATTCGCGTCGTCATCGTTTCCCGATCTTGCGAGAATTTCGTGTGAACCGCACCAACGACCACATCAAAATCCTTCAATATCTCATCAGAGAAATCCATAGAGAAATCTGACTTTATATCTACCTCTACTGCACTTAGAACCCTGAACTTGACTCCTTCAGCTTCAAAGCTCTCGTTCACTCGATCTATCTCCTCTTGCCGCTTCACTATTTTCTCCTCATTCAGCCCGCCGGCAATACCTACCGCAGGGGAATGGTCAGCCACTGCGGTATACTCATAACCCAAAGAGATAGCAACTTCCGCCATCTCGTCTATACTGCTCTTCCCGTCACTCCAGTTCGTATGCACGTGCAAATCACCTTTTAGATCGCTTATCTCAATCAATTTCGGTATTATGTTCTCCTTAGCTGCTTCTATCTCACCCCGGTCTTCCCGCAACTCAGGTGGAATATATGCGAGTCCAACACTTGCGAACACGTCCTCCTCGTGCTCTCCACCTATCCGCTCATCACCGCAGAAAATACCGTACTCATTTATCTTTAACCCTCTCTTCATGCCTAACTCCCTTATTCCTATGTTGTGATGCTTAGAGCCGGTGAAATAATGAGCGGCAGCGCCAAATGAAACGGCATCCACCACTCTTATGTCTGCGTTTATGCCTTTTATTATAACGGAAGATTTCGTCTCGCCCTTGGCGATCACGTCCTCCACGTCCTCAAGACTCGTGAACGCATCCATTATGTCCTCCGGCTGCTTCGAAACGACTAATATATCTATATCCCCTATGGTCTCACGCATTCTCCTCAAACTACCCGCAATCAATATCTGCTCTACCGCATCTAACTTCTTCAACTCGTTTACTATTGATTCAGCATAAGGGAGCGCTTTGGAAAGCAATGCCCGCCCTTGATAACTCCGGTATTGCTCTATCCCTTTCAGTATGTTCTCCTCCACCTTTGCACCCAACCCGGGGAGCCCAGCTAACTTATGCGATTTCGCCGCTTTCTCTAAATTCTCTATGTTAGTTATTCCAAGCTCCTGGTGCAGCTTCGCTATCGTCCTGGGACCGACACGCGGAATGGCTAAGAGCTCAAGCAACTCCGCATGCACTTCTCGCCTCAGTTCTATATGTTTCTTGCAATCACCGGTTTCTGCTATCTCAACTATCTTCTTCGCGATTCCCTCGCCTATCCCTGGTATCTTCTTCAGCTCTTTCACTCCGCCTCGCTCTGCGATCACTTTCAAATCTTGCGTAAGTGTTTCTATCGTCAGAGCTGCTTTTCTGTACGCTCTTATCTTAAACGGATTCTCGCCTTTCACTTCAAAAATGTCCGCAATCTCACTGAAAATTCGTGCTATATCGAGATTCAGCATTTTTTCACCATCTCCCTGAACGCTTTCTCATCTATTACTTTCACACCAAGCTTCTCCGCCTTTGCTAATTTAGACCCCGGATCTTCACCGACAACTACATAATCCGTTCTCTTCGAGACGCTCGACGCCACTGTTCCTCCTAACCGCACTACTATGCTCTTTGCATCCTCTCTTGGCATAGAGATCCGTCCGGTAAAAATAAACGTCTTTCCTCCCAGAATTTTTTTGGCTTCCTCAGTTTCTCTAACTTCTCCCTTCTCATATCGTACACCTGCTCGTTCCAGCTTCTCTAACAACTCCTGTGTCTCATCCAGCTCGAAGAACAGAAGAATGCTCTTCGCTACCTCCGGTCCAATCTCTGGTATGTTTATTAAATCCTCATAACTTGCATTCCGTAACGCTTCCATATCCTCAAAATTATCAGCAAGCAGCGATGCAGTATGCTCTCCCACATGTCTTATTCCCAGCGCATGGAGCAGTCGAGCGAACGTGGTATGCTTGCTCTTTTCGAGCGCAGCCAGTATATTCTGTGCTGATTTCTCACCCATCCGTTCCAACCTCAAGAGGTCCCGTTTCGTTAAGAAGAACAAATCAGCGGCATCTAAAAACATTTTTCGATCTACCAACTGCTCGATGACTTTATCGCCCAGTCCTTCTACGTTCAGTGCCCGGAGCGACGCGAAATGCTTTATCCGTTCCTTTAACTGCGCACTGCATGAAACCCCGATACATCGCACAATCGGGCCCTCCTTGAGCACGTCCGCCCCACAGACCGGGCATCTATCAGGCATCTGGAACTCTTTCTCCACACCAGTCCTCTTCGACTTTATCACACTCACAACCTCCGGGATAACGTCACCTGCTCTTTCTACCACTACGGTATCGCCAATTCGCACATCCTTCCTCCGCAACTCATCTTCGTTATGCAAGGTCGCCCGGCTTACCGTCACTCCCGCTATCTGCACGGGCTCCAATACCGCAACCGGCGTGAGTGCTCCTGTTCGCCCCACCTGTACTCGTATGTCGTTCACTCGCGTAAATTCTTCCCGCGCTGGAAATTTGTATGCAAGTGCCCATCTCGGGCTACGTGAAATCACTCCCAGCGTGTCTTGTTGCGCTATGCTATTCACCTTCACCACGATGCCATCAATCTCATAATCCAGATCATCCCGTTTCTCCTTCATCTCGTCATGGTATCGAAATACATCTTTAATATCCGTAAACCGCCTTATCAAAGGGCTTACTCCGAATCCGATCTTTTGCAGATAATCCAATACTTCCCACTGTGCCGAAAACTCCTTTCCGTCAACTCTGCCAACGCCATACGCGAAAAAATCAAGAGGACGAGAAGCGGTAACCCTCGGGTCAAGCTGTCTTACGGAACCCGCAGCGGCATTCCTCGGATTTGCAAACATCTTCACTCCCTTCTTCCCTAACTCCTCATTCAGCGCTTTGAATTTGCTCACCGGTATGAAGACTTCCCCTCTCACTTCCAACAAGGGCAAGCCGTCATCAGAATCAGAGAAAATGCGCAGTGGGATCGTCTTTATCGTCCTCAGATTCTGTGCGATATTCTCTCCCGTCTTCCCATCTCCTCGTGTACTACCAACGGCGAAAATGCCATTCTCATATATGAGTTCCATTGCCAATCCATCTATCTTCGGCTCCACCACATACTCTATCTCCTCGTTTCCAAGCATCCTTCGCACTCGTTCATCGAAGTCCCGCACCTCATCCTCGGTGGTAACGCTATTCAAGCTCAGCATCGGTATATTGTGCTCGTACGTACCAAATTCCTCCAAGGGCTTCACTCCAATCCTTTGTGTTGGAGAATCAGGCGTTACCAGCTCCGGATGCTTACGCTCAAGCCCCTCTAATTCCTGAAATAATCTATCGTACTCGGCATCTGAAATCTCAGGCTCATCCAGTACATAATACCGGTAATTATGGTAGTGAATCTTCTTCCTCAAATCCTCTAAACGATTCTTTACTGCTTCTTCTCCCCACCCACTACTCATATTTATATATTGTTCAGTGAATAATAATACAAAGAGGTAATTATCAACATGGCGGAGGAAAAGGAAAAAGAGGAGACGTTAATACCCGGCACTGAGTACTTAGCGAGTGGTGTTCATATAGGAACGCAGCAGAAAACCGGTGACATGAAGAAGTTTATCTATCAAGCAAGACCCGACGGCTTGTATCTGTTGGATATAAAGATGATGGATGAGCGACTGCGGATAGCAGCAAGGTTTTTAGCAAATTACGACCCCGCCTCTATCCTGATTGTGACAGCAAGAGAATATGGATATCATCCTGTAAGCATGTTCGCTAAAGTTACAGGAGCCAAGGCAATAGTCGAGCGGTTTATACCTGGAACGTTAACGAATCCTGGAATTGCGTACTTCATAGAGCCTTCTATACTGGTTGTGACCGACCCAATGACCGATGAGCAGGTTTTGACTGAAGGTGTGAGCACATGCATTCCCATCGTGGCATTATGTGACGCAAATAATTCCACCTCAAATATAGATCTCGTCATTCCTACGAATAACAAGGGTAGAAAAGCGCTTGCCACTGTTTACTGGCTGCTTGCACGAGAGCTGTTAAGAGAATGGCATCGCATGGAAGGTAGCGAAGACGAATTTATCTTCGAGTATACTGCGAATGATTTTGAAGCGGAGATATAAGCTAAGCTAAAATAAGATAAAATCAGAAGATGAGAAGAGCAGCAGTAGCTGGAGCCTTTTATGAAGGTGATAAGGACAGATTGGAAGAACAGCTACGAGATTGCTTCTCAGGTATACCCAGAGAAGAGAACGAAAATATTATCGGCGCTGTTGTTCCTCATGCAGGCTATCTATATTCGGGCAGCGTAGCGGCGAGTGTCTACGCTAAACTTCCCCCAGCGGATATCTTTGTCATTCTCGGCGTTAATCATCAGGGTATAGGGTCGCCCATTGCTGTTTCAAAGGACATGTGGGCAACACCTTTAGGAGATGTAGAAGCAGACGAAGCATTTGTGGATGCGTTACCAAAGCGGATTATTGACGTAGACGAAACTGCGCATAGATACGAGCATTCCATCGAAGTTCAACTCCCATTTCTTCAATTCCTCTTCGATAAAACGTTCCGCTTTGTTCCTATTGGTATTGGCTTATCCGATGAAGAAACCGCGAGGGAGATAGGAGAAGACCTGGCTGACACGATTGCTAAAACAGATAAAAGAGTGGTTATGCTTGCATCTTCGGATTTCACACATTATGAACCTGACAGAATAGCGAGAGCGAAGGACGAGTACGTGATAGAAGCGATAAAAGAGCTGGACGTTGCGAAGTTCTATAAGCGGGTTTATGAACGAAACGTGACCGCATGCGGCGTGTATCCGATAGCCGCGATGATGCATGCAGCGAAAAAACTCGGTGCAACGGAAGGAAAAGTGACAAAATACGCAACAAGCGGGGACATCATTGGTGATCGGTCCAGCGTTGTTGGATATGGCGGCATCATCATCGTTTAATTTTTAAAACCTTTCTAGCTCGTTATGATGCATCATGCACAAAAAAATCTAAAGCACGCCTTGGTTCCGACCTGTAGAGTCTTTTTTGACGAATTTTTGAAAAGCGATTTTATTGTACAAGAAAATGGGATGACTGTACTCGGCACTCCTACGTGCGCACGGTGCGATAGACTCTTTGGCGTGGGAGAAGTAAAAGAAGTAGAGACAAGAGGTAACATAGCCCGGATAAAACTAACCGACCCGACAGCCTCTCTTACTATCTATACAAACAAAGTTATCCACGTGGAAGGTGTAAAGGCAAATGCAGAAGAGAAAAAGACATTTCTCGCTTTCCTCGGCAACGTGCATTTGCGTGAGGGTGCAGGAAAAAGAAATATTATACTGGCTGAAGAAGTTGGAACTGTGGAGGCACGTGTAAGAAACGGTTGGATACTAACTACCGCATGGAGGACGATGGAGAGGATAGAACTGCTCCGCACAACCATTTCTTCAAAGAAAGAAGAAAACGTTTTTTTTTCGGACAAGGTCATTTTAAAGGAAGCGTTGGAGCATTACGCACTTGACAATGATAAACTGGATGCCTTAGCGAGCACGGTAATAAACGCTGTAAAGAACATGTGGCAGCATTATCATACAACAACGAAGGAAATGATAGTAGAGACGATAAAGAAAGTGGAAAAGAGTGGTATAGAACGTGAGAAGTTAGTGCAAGCCTTGAAGAATAAAGGGTTAAAAGAGGCATGGGTAGAGGAAGTAATTGAGGAGCTTATCGTGGAAGGGCAGTGCTATGAGATGGATAATGGTGTGTTAAAACTCTCGATATAAAGCTCGATAGCCTCTTTAAGATTCTTCTGTGCCATGCAGTTTAACGAATACGCACTCCTGCATCAGCACGTAGACGTAGACAAGCTCTTTTACAAGTCTTCTTTTACATCCGGTTTATCTATACTATAGTCGAAGAGGCTAATCCACTAAAACAAGAATTGAAACTCTGTGAGATTCCAAAAAAACTTTGAAGCCAAAAACCGAAGTTAGTCTGGAAAAAACGGTGAGAAAGAGGTTTTTTGAGTAAAAGAGTTTTTATCTCCCGATTACGATAAATCACGTGAAAGAATATGGATTACGCAAGTTGCTCCTGAGCCACCGATATTATGCGTCATTCCTATTTCCGCGCCATTTACCTGTCTTTTACCTGCTTCGCCCCTTAGCTGTTGCACAATTTCATAAACCTGCTTTATTCCCGTTGCTCCCACTGGATGGCCACCTGCTTTCAGCCCACCGGAAGGGTTTATTGGTATTCGACCACCTATCTCAGTCTCCCCCTCTTCGGTAGCTATTCCTCCCTTACCTTTATCAAAAAACCCTAAATCCTCTATCGCAAGTATCTCCGCGATGGTAAAACAGTCATGCACTTCACAAACGTCAATATCTTTGGGTTCCAATCGCGCCTGTTGATAAGCGCTCCTGCTCGCAACAACAGTCGAGTCAAATGTGGTGTGCTCTCTCCTATCATATACAGCAAGATAATCACTGGCTTGGGCTGTCGCATTAATATAAATAGGCGTCTCAGTAAATTCCTTGGCTCTTTCCGCTGACGTCACTACTACCGCGGCTGCACCGTCAGAAAGTGGACAGCAATCAAGAATATGAAGCGGGCTTGAAATCATCGGTGAGTTAAGTACTTGCTCTATCGTTATCTCATTTCTGAAATGAGCGAGCGGGTTATTCCTCGCATTACGGTGGTTCTTTACTGCCGCAGCGGCTAATTGTTCCGATGTTGTGCCAAACTTCTGCATATGCTCCTGCGCGATTAATGCGTAAAGTGAAGGAAATGTAGCTCCCATAAGTGCTTCCCACTCTTGATCCGCGGCGGATGCTAATATTTTAGCTGCTGTTCCGCTATCTACATCAGTCATCTTCTCTATACCTGCCGCCATTACTATGTCATAATATCCACTGGCTACCGCGAGAATCGCTTCTCGCAAAGCTGCTCCACCACTGGCACACGCTTGTTCAACTCTGGTAGCAGAAATATGTAAATCAGCTAAACCAACATAATCAACAATTAATGCAGCCACATGTTCCTGATTAAGGAACTGCCCGGCACTCATATTTCCGCCCCATAATGCCTGAATTTCGTTTCCTGACATTCCAGCATCGGTTAAAGCGCTGATCCCTGCTTTCATTGCTAAATCTCTAAATGAGTATTTCCACAATTCCCCTATTTTTGTGGATCCAATTCCAACTATGGCTACTGGTCTCGGCATTGCCTATGATACATCACCACCCGAATTATTAGCGTAGTTAATTAGCATATCTTTCCTCTATTGTTTTCCCTACTACTTACATACGCTTGTGCAAATGCACTTAAAAGCTTTTCGCTTTCTTTCTATGAGTTTTTCACACATACTCCACCCTTCCATCTTCATGTATCTTCGCCACAGCTTGACGCGCTGCCCAGCACTGGAAATTCACAGCTACAGGCAAGCTGGTGATGTGTGTGCTTGCGGTCTCTATATGCACGTCAAGCGCAGTTGTTTTTCCTCCCAAACCCATAGGCCCGATACCCGTGTTGTTCACCGCTTCGAGAAGCTCCTCCTCAAATCGTGCTATCCGCTCCTCAATATTCCTCACGCCAACCGGTCGAAGCACTGCTACTTTCGCGAGCTTCATCGCTATATCCGCAGAGCCACCGATACCGACGCCGATAATCGTGGGCGGGCACGGCTTACCCGCAGCTTTGACCACCACCTCAAGAATAAACGTCCGTATCGCTTTTAATGCTTCCGTTTCCGGCTTCGGCGTCAGCATCGTAAATGCACTCACGTTCTCCGAGCCACCGCCTTTCGGAAATACCAAAATCTCAAGTCCATCAACATCCGAGTCAATGCTATAATTGATATACGGCATTCTATCCCCTATATTCGCGCCTTCCCCTTCGCGCGTTATCGCATCCACTACATTCAACCGCAACGGGATTGATTTCGTTGCTTCATCCACTCCCTCTATTATACCGCTCTCAATATCTCCGAGATTCACGTTTACGTTTCCACTCCCGAGTTTTACGTAAAAAAGTGGAATGCCCGTGTCCTGACATAACGGTCGCTGCAGCTCTTCGGCAAGCTTCACATTCTCAAGCATTGCTTCCAACTGCACCTTCGCTATTTCCTGCTCTTCGCGCTCGTATGCACGAACCAGCGCCGCTTTCACATCGTTTGGCAGTGTTGTCTCCGCTCGCCTCAAAATGTTTATCGTTACGTCCTTTATCAATTCTTTTGTGATCATTTGCTTGCTGAAAAATATTTGTTTTTCTTTTAGCACAGGTTTTCTTTTTGTGAAAAAGAAAAAGTGTGTTATTCAACACTCGCTCTCAGTATGTCACTCGCTGCTAATATCGCTATGGGAATGCCAGGAGCGGGACTTACAGAAAGAATCAATAACCTGTGGATATTCAAATCCCTCATAATCTTTGCGGCTTTCTTTATCGTCGTTTCTGGATCTATCGCCCTCACAAAGGTGGACATAACATCCTCCGCCGTTAAGGTGTCCCAATCCTGATCGAAGAATTTGATAACGTCAATCTCCGATATAACGCCCATTACCTCATCGTCTGGCGCAGTTACCGCAACGCCCGATACGCCCTCCTTTACCAGGAGTTTTGCAATTTCACTTACAGGCGTGTCAAAAGATACAGTAATAACACCTCGCTTCATCACATCCCTTACCCTTTTCCCTTTTGATAACTCCATTTTACAATCCCTCACCCCACACTTAACTTAACAGAAACACTTCATAATTCCTCTATATAGCTAGCATGTCATTAATTAAATAGGTGTTTAACTGTTTAAAGAAAACTCCAATGTCGCAATCTTCTTTGCGGTGTCTTTTCTGATAACACAATCGGATGCTCGGCTATCGAATAAGGTCTTAGCCGTTGTATCTCCTTTACCCCTAAAATTTTAAGGTGCAAGCCACCCCCACATCAGCGTTATTATCAAATACATAAGGAAAAAAATGATTATCAGCAACACAGCGGTCCCTATCGGCACCGTTTCCATCGGCTCTTCTAAGGGTCGGCTCTTTGCCTTCTCCAAATCTCGCTCATAATACTGGTATAAACGCCACCAGAACTCTAAAATAAAAGCTTTTAACGCCTTTACCATTATCGTACTCAATGTTATTTGTATTGCTCTAAGCGGATTTCTGCCAAAGGAGGAGAAATGGGAAGCAATCCTCTTCATACCGTTGTCCACCATCCTCGCGAAATTTGGTAACGGCACCTCACAGAACCATATAAACTTTCCCCCAACCATCCTAAATGGCCAATCTATGTCGAGATTTATTTTCCTTTGTTCCGGTGGATACACCCCGGAAGTTATAAGAGCAAAGAAGGCTAAAGATGCAAATAATAGTAGTTGGGTTTGACCTATTATGTGAGATGCTGTGAATGGAGCATAATCAACCGGATATGGTAGGATATTGTAAAGTGAGTACGGATAAAGGCCGATAAAAATGGATAAAAATGCTGCTATTCCCATGCTCAGTAGCATATTGAGTGGAGGGTCTTTGGGTCTTAAGCCACAGTCTTTTGCGAAAAAGGTGAAAAAGGGAACTTTTATGCCCGCATGGTGGAACACACCTGCTGAAGCAAGTTGTAAAAGGATCCATACGAAAGCCATATGTCCGAGGGCCGCTGCAGAGATGACCATTGATTTAGTTGCGAAACCACTAAAGAAAGGAAATGCTGATATAGATGCAGCACCCACGAAAGTAAAAGCGCAAGTTAACGGCATGGTCTTACGTAGTCCACCTAAGTCTGTGCACTTGCACGTCCCCGTTCTGTAAAGCACACTTGCTACACACAGGAATAGCAACCCCTCAAATAATATATTGGCAAAAGCGTGAGAAACCGCACCATTCACAGCCAGAGCAGTACCTATCCCTATACCACATAACATGAATCCAACCTGGTTAATGAGGCTATAACAAAGCACCCTCCTTAAGTCATTTTCGAGAACTGCAAAAAAGATGGGGTAAACCGTCATTATCGCCCCAAGCCCTATCAGAATCTCAACGCCTGTGAAGCCCCTTACCAGAGTATACACCGCAGCCTTGGTGGTAAAGATGCTCAGAAATACAGTGCCTGCAATGGTTGATTCCGGATAGGCATCCGGTAACCACGCATGCAGAAGTGGAACGGCAGCATTTAATATAAAACCAAAGAAGATGAGATAAGAGGGCAAATATTCGATGCCTGAACCCCAACTGAAGGTATTAAAGGCGGTTGAACCCGTAGTATGCACATGCATAATAATACCTGCCAGCAAGACTACACCACCAAAAACGTGCCATATAATATATCTAAGTCCTGCTCTATGTGCCTTATCCGTTCCCCCAAGCCAGATAAGAATCATGGATGCAATGGACATTATCTCCCAGAAGATATACAGGGTGAAGAGGTCGCCTGCGAAGATTACTCCAAGTGTGCTACCTACATAGAAGAAATCAATCATGTGCTCAAGGCTGCTTTTTACCTGCAATGCATAAAGGGTCCCGCAGAATCCCGCAATGGTAAATACCAGCCCGAAAACTAAACTCAGCTTGTCTACTCTCCCGAAGACAAGTTCATATTCCAAAAAGGGGATATGCCATGCTGAAAAAGGGATAGTTCCAAACACTCCCTTATATATGAGTATAACATCTATAAGCGCTGCTGTGGGAGGTATAAGCAAATATGCCTGTTTCCATTTACCTTTAAAAAACGGTATTAGAAAAGCCCCAACGATAAGTATGAGCCCTGGATGCACCCACCCAATCATTCTCCCCTCCTACCCCTCCTTTCATAATAATCTTCTTCTTTCGGGAGCCAGAAACGCAGTCCTTTTGCAAAATAAATCAAAAATACGCAAGCGGAGAATCCATATATTGCGTAAAATGCTGGTAGTTTTTGCCACCCGAACTCGATATGCCAATGGACAAATAATCCTGCAAGGACCATCACAACAATAGAACAAAAATAAAACGCAAGGAAAACCTTTTTTTGCCGATGACGCGGTTCTTCTCCCGCAAAGCATAGAAGTACGTATGCTGCAAATCCAAATATAGCGAGAAAAGCTAACAGTATTTCCTGCCATATCGGGGTATGCGTATGCCCAGAGGATGCTACGGCAATTGCAACAGGGCAAACAAAAAATGCCCCGGGTAAACCACTCATTTGTCCCATCTTCTTACCACCAATTGCCTTCATCTTTTTCTCCTATCCTTGACCACCTTCATCTCTGACACGCTTTTTATCTCCTATAACCCGAGGGAAACCTCTCGCAGACAGTGTTCCCGCTCAAATTATACCCATAGCCACTAAGACTACGAACGTAATATATACTATAGACACACCCAGAAGGGCAAATGCAACTATCAAACGTGCTATTCCTTCCCTTGTTTTCATGTCAGCTTCGGAAAAAGGCTTGATTATCTCCTCCTCACTCTCTGACATAAAGAGCCATTTCAAGATACGCTCCATCTTTTTGTCCCCTCCGTTATTGATCGATTCTTCTTCGTTATCCTTGCCATCGCTTTCACCTTTCACCTTCCGTGGCACCCGTGTCACGGATCACCATTATAACAGAAGTGTATAAATAATCATAGATAAAAGTAAAAAGATATTTATAAAACAATCGGAATATTTATGTGGCTTATTAAAATATTTAATGAGCAGATGGTGGAGGAAAGATAGGGGCGTTAAAATGGGCATAAAAGAATTCGTAGGCAAAGTGATAGAGGACAAACGAACATTAGCGCTGATAATAGTTCTGGCGATTTTGTGGAGGACCTACATAAGCCTTGACGGAGAGATAGCCTTCTGGGAAAGTATATGCTCCGGTATTGCTCTCATCCTATTGGGCTGGCTTCTTTTTGCTTACTTCTTTGATATGTCTGTGAAACTGAAAGGCTGGATAATTTCAAATCGGGTCTATCAGGGATTTACCGTTTGCTTATTCGTAATCAACGTTTTCGTTCTTATTTACTACGGGCTGAGATGGTATAGATTATCGCTTGTAGAAACATATCTACCGCTGGATTTCC